>NZ_JBFTQL010000001.1:0-261101 GCF_056398985.1 Microbacterium sp. 01T413_2 | reverse complement strand
CCCCATGAGCCGACGCGACCTCACCTACACCTGGCGGGTGCGGGAGATCATGGCACGACGCCGGATCTTCACGGCGAAAGAACTCGCTCCCCTGCTGCACGAGCGTGGCATCACCTTGACGCCGAACGCGATTTGGCGGATCGTCTCGGGCGAGCCTGAACGGATATCCCTCAAAATGCTCGTCGCTCTCTGCGACGCCCTCGATGTCGAGATGAACGACCTCATCACGTTCACCGCGATCGACGCGAAGACCACGCGACGGCGGAAGGCATCCGGGGAGACCACGGGGCTGGCGGACTTGAGTGACTACCGTCCGGTGCGCGCCCGCATTGTCGACGACGATGACTGAGACACCGCCCGGCCGGCCTGCTACCGGCGGGAACGGCTCGAAGCGCGCACCGACTCTCCGTGGGCTCGAGCCGCCGGCGCGCCGCGGGCGTCCACGCTCGAGCGGCACGAGCACTTGCGACCGCTGCGGGCGCACGGACGTAGCGAAGCTCAGGGTGACATGGCCTGACGGCCGAATCTGCGGCATCTGCTTCACCACCGCGACACATACCTATGGGAGGTGCCCGGGCTGCGAAGAAGAAGATCGAATGCTGCCTGGACGCGACGACGACGGCAACGCGATCTGCCGAACGTGCGCAGGAATCACCACGCGGCTCGAATGCGTGAATTGCGGCCGTGAGGCGGAGCGATTCCGTGGCGGAGTCTGTGTGCGCTGCGTTGTCCGTGCCGAACTTGCGGAACTTCTCCGCCCTGACTCGGATCTTCGGCTGCATCGCCTCGTTGAGACACTGGCCGGTGTGAGCCGCCCCGAGAGCATCTACACGTACATGCACGGCGCCCGCGCTCACGCACTACTGATGGCGATCGGCAGTCGTGAACTCGCACTCACCCAAGAGGCGTTCGACCAATTGAAGCCCGGCCCGGCGGTCGAGCATCTCCGAGCCCTGCTCGTCCACCACCGAATGCTCCCCGAGCGTGGCACCGTGGAGGAACTGCACCGCTTCGAACAATGGATCGCAGACCGCCTTGCAACACTGCCAGACGATGGCACTCGCGACCTCATCGAGCGCTTCGCGACCTGGCACCACCTCCGCCGGGTCCGCGAACGCGCGCGGGAGTCAGAGGTCAACATCGAAACCGTCACTCACGCCGCCAAGCAGGAGATCACAGAGGCCGGCAAGTTCCTCCTCTGGCTTCGCACCGCGCACCGGATAAGCGCAGCTCAGCTGCGCCAGGAACACGTAGACCACTACCTCTCAAGCGGCACAAGCACCCGAAAGCACATCCGCAACTTCGTCCGCTGGCTCAACCGAGAAGACCACCGCAGCAGCAAGCACGCCCGCCTCGACGCCCCCTTCCGCCAAGCCCAGTCCGAACCAATGCTGCGGGAGAGCGAGCGAATCACACTCGTCCGAAACTGCCTCGAATGGCAGCAGGTCAATCTGCCGACACGGATCGCCGGGCTCCTCCTTCTACTCTGGGCCCAACCATTGAACAAGATCGTGATGCTCAAACAGGAGCACATCACAGTCGGCGCCGACGGAATGACCCTGATGCTCGGGCACCACCCCACCGCGGTCCCCGAAGCAGTCGCGGACCTCTTCTGGCAGCACCTGGAGTCGCCTGGAAATCCGCGCACCGTGAACACCGGGACCTCATGGCTCTTCCCGGGCACGCAAGCCGGACGCCACCTCCACCCCGGCACGCTCTCCGAGCGTCTGAAGGCGCTCGGGATAGACGCCCAGCGCGCACGCAACGCAACACTGCGCGACCTCACACATGAAGTCGACGCGCGAACGCTGATGGACCTACTCGGCTACAGCAAGCCCGTCGTCGCTCGATACGCGGCCCGCGCTGGGGCACCAATGTCCGACTATCTTGACCTCAAGAGCCGCCGCTCACGCTAACTGAACGCAACCCTCGAGGGCGCGTCACGTCTAGAGTCATTGAGTGCCCACGATGATGCCGTACGTTTCCCTGCCGATCGATCAGGAAGAGGTCCGCTACTCCTACGGCCCAGACTCGGCGCCGCGCGCGGGCGTCGAACCGGGCACGCTCGAGGAGATTCGCTTGGACACGAGCTCGACGTTTCCCGGAACCTCCCGGAAAGTCTGGCTGCACCGGCCGGCCGGCCTTTCACCCTCGGACGAATGCGCCGTGATGTTCTTCAACGACGGCTGGTGGTACCTCGATCCCGACGGTGATGTCCGCGGGGCGGTCGTCCTCGACAACCTCGCTGCAGCCGACGACATCCCGCCCATGATCGGCGTTTTCGTGGATCCTGGAGTTCTCGATGTCGACGGCACGCCAACGAAACACCGCAACGCGGAGTACGACGCCTTCGACGCCACCTACGGAAACCTGCTTCTCGATGAGGTGTTGCCGCTGGTCGCCGAGCGCTTCCCCATCTCGGCCGACCCGATGATGCGGGGAATCTGCGGTGGAAGTAGCGGCGGCGACGCAGCCATGACCGCAGCCTGGTGCCGACCTGACGGTATAGGAAAGGTGATCGCATTCAACGCCAGCTTCGCCCAGATGCCAGGCGGCAATCCATACCCCTCACGGCTGGAAGACGAACCGCGCAGATCGACGAAAATCTTCTTACACGCTGCTCACCGAGATTTGAACTGGAATGCCCGCGACCACAACTGGTTCGCGGAAACTCTCGAAACCGCAGCGGCACTCGCTCGATCGGGCTACGACTTCCGACTGGTCGTCGGCGACGGCGGTCACTCCCCCAACCATGGTGGCGTACTGCTGCCGGACGCGCTGCGCTGGCTTTGGTCGGACGCCACCCAGAAGTAGGTGAAGGACTGGGTAACGCGGTTACCCATCAGGAACCACGCGTAATGGTTCGGTGCTCCCCCAATGGGAGCGCAGGCCTCCGTTTTTGTTCGCCCGCACCGGTTGTCTCGACGATTACGATCAGAGCTTGCGCCATGATTTGTTCCGCCGGGTTTCGCCCGCAACGGATGAGCCCAGTTCGTCAACGATGCCGGCTCATCCAGCTCTCAGCCAACTGTGTTGCCGAGCGTCCGCACACACCCGACCTCCAATCGTCCTCACTTTTGCGAACCCTCGCGGGCGCTTTCGCCCTATCTAATTAACCGGGGAAAGAGTTTCTCGGCGGCAGAGCGGTCCACGTCGCCCAGACGCTCAGCACTGGGGCCGTCGTAGGTAGCCAGGTCGTGGTCGAAGCGGGCGCTCCAGGCAGGGTCTGCGTAGGGGAAGTCGCTGCCGTAGAGGATGTGGCCCGGCTCCGCGAACGCCAGAAGTGAGGGCAGCGAGGTGGGTGACGCGGACAAGGCCGTGTCGAAGTAGAACTTGCGCAGGCCCGCTTGGATGCTTTCCGGCGTGGTGCCGGGGTTAAACATTGCGGCGGCGCTGAATCGGCTCGCCGCATAGGGAAGGAAGCCGCCAGCGTGCGAAAGGATGACGCGCAGGTTCGGGTGCCGGTCGAAGACTCCGTGTGCGACGAGGTCCACGGCCGTGCGTGTGGTGTCGAAGGGAAAGTCCAGCAGGGCAGTGGGCATTCCAGGCAGCTGCGCGATTGGCGGGGCTGTGGGATGGACGAAGACCACTGCGCCGCGCGCCGCGAGTTCTGTCCACAGGGGCTCGTAGGCGGGATCGCCGAGGTAGCGACCGTGCGCGTTTGACAGCAGGAGCACACCGTCGGCGTGGAGCTCGTCAAGGGCGCGCACCGCTTCGGCGACTGCGCCGTCGAAGTCGGGCAGTGGCAGCACGGCGAAATGGCCGAATCGGTCGGGTTGGTCCTTAACGAGTTCGGCCTGGTAGTCGTTCAGTTCGCGGGCGAGTTCGCGGGCCGCGGCGTCGTCACCGAAGTGAACGCCTGGTGCGCTGATCGACAGGATGCCTGTCTCGATTCCTGCCTTGTCCATCATCGCGATCGCCGCCGAGGGATCCCATTCCGGCATCAGCCAGCCACCGACGGTGCGCGGGCCCTGCCGCGCCGCGGTCCCGCCGCTCGGAGCCCACGGATTCCACTGCGCCGACCCGCCAGCGACTGCCGGCACCCCGGCCCCGCCGCTACTGCCCATCATCCGACTTCCCGCCTCCGCGAGCGCCTCAAGGTAGCGGGGCGGAAGCAGGTGCTGGTGAACATCGATCTTGCCTGGCATGTCGCCAATCTCCAATTGTCCTCATCAGGACTTTTCGTTGTACCCAAAAGAGCTAGCTACTAGGTCGCTAGTTTACAATTGTCCAGTAGATGACGACTGTACATCAGTGGGCAGAATCTGGCAAGATGGGCACATGTCAGATGGAACGAGCACGGCAGCACCCCGGGTAGACCCCCGCGTCACCCGCACCCGCTCCGCCCTGATCCGGGCGCTGGCAACCTTGGTGTCCGAGGCCCCGAAGGGCGAGCCAATCTCGATGAGCGCTGTAGCGCAGCGGTCTGGCTTGAGCAGACAGGCGCTGCACAACCACTACGACAACGTCGGCGACCTGGCGACGGATGTCTGGATCAGCCGGCTTCTCGAGGACTGGCTGCCTCTTGATGAGGGTGCCGCGAACCTCGCACTAGCGCTCACCGACGCCGTTCGGGAGCGAGGAATTGAGCCGCTGCTCACCGCCGGGCGAGCCGATCGCGAGTTCTTCGACAAGCTCCGCGCCATTCCGCGCGGCGAGCGGGTCGCCGAGGTCCTCGCAGGGGCGGTCACCACCTGGCTGATGGAGTCCGATCGCGATCCCACCCGGCCCGGGATCGCACTCACCGGCGACGCGCGGACCTTCACGATCGGCGGCATGGTCGCGCTCGTGTCATCGTGGCAGATGGCCGACACCCCACCGAGCACCGCACAGCAGGTCGCGACGCTCCACACATTCGCGGCCGCGGCCGCCGCCGCTGCCGCGGCCGCCGACTGAGTTGCGGAACGCCAGCGCCCCAGGGCGCGCGAGATAGGCCGACATTTGTGCAGTCGCTATTTTTATGCATACACTGCACGAAAGAGACGGAGGCCGCTATGACGGACGGGTTGCGTGAGCGTAAGCGGGCTGCGACAGAGGAAACCATCGAACGCGCCGCGATCTCGCTCGCGCTCGAGCATGGCTATGAGCACGTCACCGTAGACATGATCTGCGAGGCGAGCATGGTTTCCCAGCGCACCTTCTTCAACTATTTCGGATCGAAGGAGGGGGTCATTCTGGGCGGCACTCCCCCGATGCCGACCGACGAGGAAATTGATGCGTTCGCCCGCGCGACTGGCTCGAACCTGCTCGCCGACTTCGTCACCTTGATCACGTCCTCGCTTTTGAAGCGTGAACCGGATGCAGACCTCTTCAGTGCTCGACGAATGCTGATCGCGCGTACCCCGGAACTCGTGACAAGAGAAGCGGCCCGCTTGGGGGGACTCGAGGACCAGTTCGTCGCTATCATTCTGGCCCGCTACGAGGTGCAGGGACGAAGTCTCGCCGGCCATCCCGAGCTGGAAGATGAGGCCCGCATGGTGGTCGCGCTGACCACCGGGGTCCTGCACTACGTGAGACGGCGGTGGGTGAGCTCACCTCCAGGGTCATCCACTCGCGATCTCCTTCGCAGTTCCATCGAACTGGCCCACCGCATCACCAACGATCAATCTCACGATCCGAAGGGCACGGCACACTAATCATGACCGACACATCTCTGAGCGAGTCGGGCACCAGTACAGCGCCGGCCTCGACACGCCACATCCTGCTCATTTTCGCCGGCCTCATCCTGACGATGCTGCTGTCCTCACTCGACCAGAGCATGTTCTCGACAGCGTTGCCGACGATCGTCGGGGAGCTCAACGGTGTCGACCGCATGCTTTGGGTGACCACTGCCTACATCCTGGCCTCGACCATCATGTTGCCGGTCTACGGCAAGCTCAGCGACCTAATCGGTCGCAAGGGCCTGTTCATCGCGGCGATCAGCCTGTTCGTCCTCGGTTCCATCATCGGCGGCATGGCACAGGACATGAACATGCTCATCATCGGCCGAGCCGTTCAAGGACTCGGCGGCGGCGGGCTCATGATCCTGTCGCAAGCGATCATCGCCGACGTCGTTCCAGCCCGTGAGCGCGGCCGGTACATGGGGATCATGGGCGGCGTCTTCGCGATCTCGTCGGTCGCCGGACCCCTGCTCGGCGGCTGGTTCACCGAGGGCCCCGGCTGGCGCTGGGGCCTGTGGATCAACATTCCACTCGGAATCCTCGCCATCATCTCCGCGGCGTTGTTCCTCCACCTGCCCAAGAACACAGCAGGGCGACCCAAAGTCGACTTCCTCGGGATGGCCCTCCTGGCCGCCGCATCAACCGGCATCGTCCTGATCACGACCTGGGGTGGGAGGACCTACGACTGGAACTCAGCCGTGATCATCTCGCTGATCGTCACAACCTTCGTGGCAGGAGTGGCCTTCGTGCTCGTCGAGCGTCGCGCCGCCGAGCCGATCATGCCGCTTCACCTGTTCAAGGAACGCAACTTCAACCTGACCACGACAGCAGGCTTGATCACGGGAATCGCGATGTTCGGCGCGATCGCCTACCTCCCGACCTACCTGCAAATGGTCACCGGTGTGAACGCGACTCAGGCCGGCCTGCTGATGATCCCCCTGATGGCGGCGCTTCTCGTCAGCTCGATCGTCTCCGGTCAGCTGGTCAGCAAGTTCGGTCGCTACAAATGGCTTCCGATCGTCGGAACGGCAATCATCGCCGTTTCGCTGTTCCTGCTGTCCACGATGACCCCTTCGTTGGCGATCTGGATCCTGTGCTCGTACCTGGCAATCATGGGACTGGGTCTGGGAATGAGCATGCAGATCCTCATCCTGATCGTGCAGAACACATTCCCCAATTCCCAAGTGGGGACCGCGACCGCAGCCAACAACTACTTCCGACAGATCGGTGCCAGCCTCGGTACCGCGGTAGTCGGCAGCCTCTTCGTCGCCAAACTCACGGATCTGCTCAAAGAACGACTCCCTGCCGGCGCCGGCGCCGCGGCCGGCGGCAGCAACTCGTTCACCCCAGCAGCGGTACGAGACCTGCCCGATTCGATTCGTCACGTGATCGTAGGCGCCTACAACGACGCACTGACACCCGTGTTCCTCTACATGGTTCCCCTGGTGATCGCCGCCGCGATCCTGCTGCTCTTCATCAAAGAGAAGCCCCTGGCCACCACGATCGAACGGGACATCCTCCCGGAATCGCTCGACATCGACGGCGCCGACAGCATCGCACTGTCGTCGGTTCCCTCGGAATCCGAACCGCAAAAAGTCACATCGCCCACATCGCCCTAGGTAGCCAACCGGCACTCAAGTTAGTTCACCTGCGCACCCCTCCGCTCCGCGGAAGAAACGAAAGGCCCCACCCAATGCCCCTGATCACTATCATCGGAGCCGGCTCCGGCCTCGGCATCGAGATCGCCCGAGCCTTCGGACGCGAGGGATTCGACGTCGCTCTCGTGGCTCGAACCCAGAGCAAACTCGACACTCTCGTCCAGACGCTGGAAGACGAAGGAATCCGCGCGCGCGGATTCACCGCCGACGTCAGTGCACCGGCCACGATCACGAGTGCGCTGGCTGCGATCAAGGCGGAGCTTGGGCCGATCGACGTCTTGGAGTTCTCCCCGGCCGACCGAAGTCTGGCACCGGCCGACGTGCTGGAGGTGACTGCAGAGAACCTACAGCCCCAGATCGACTTCTACCTCGGCGGCGCCCTCAGCGCGGTCGGAGCGGTGCTGCCAGACATGATCGCCGCCGGCACCGGAACAGTGCTCATCACGACCGGCGGAGGTTCCATTAATCCGAGGCCCGCCTTCGGCAGTATCGGCATCGCCACCGCCGGTCTTCGGAACTGGACCCTGAACCTGCACAACGCGCTCCGCGACAAAGGCGTCTACGTCGCCTACGTCGCAATCAGCGCGCTGATCGGAGCTGGGCACCCCGACGCAGAACCCGCCGTCATCGCGAAGGCGTACGTGGACCTCTACAAAGCCCGTCAGGACCCGGAACTGTATTACGTCGTCCACGATCACTGACTGCTGCAGTAGCGCGATGGGCAAACCTACGCGCCCGAAGCTTCGCAGCACTCCTTGGTTGTGGAGTTCGCTGCCAGCGTGGGTTTGACCCCGCTTTAGTGTGAAACCGGATAACGGTCTTCACCACTAGCTGACTAGCAACCGGCATGCGCCGCAGACTGTGCATAGGTGGTGACTGGTGACGCCTCTCCCCGGTTGCCCGGCCTGACGAAAACCAACTCTGAACGCCACTCGGCCATCAAGCGGATCGCCCGAACAAGGGAAGCGCCTTTTCTCTGCTTCGTCGATCGAGCAGGCCGGCGCTCTACTAGTCTCTCTCCATGACGAACGCCGACAGGTGCGAACTATGCGGGAACCCAGTGGATCTGCACGATCGTCACGTGCGGTTCGCCTACCCCGATCCCGTGCTGGATGCCGGAGAGCTCCCCGCGTCCGCTGTCTGGATGACTCACCCCGACGCAAACACTTCAGTCATGATGCAGGTGAACGACATCGGGGCGTTTGTGCGCGCCCTGCTGCCTGTCCACTTGACCGCAGGCCACACCGTTACCTATGGCGTCTGGGTAGGCGTCCACCCGGAGGAACTTCGACGCATCTACGACACGTGGTGGTCGCCGGAATACAAGGACCTTGTGGCAGATGGCCGCATGGCGAACAGAATCGCGCCGTGGGGCCTTCTTGGGATGCAGATAAAACTTAGAGTGCTCGATCCAGACCAAACGCCGTACTGCGTTGACAGCGTCGACGCAGTGCTGCAGTCCGTTCTCACAGAAGAATGGGAGCACGGACTCGTGCTCCCCACGGTCCCGGTCTAGGCGCCCAAGGTGATCGCCGGGAACGGCAGGGTGCTGATCGCCCCCGCCGACACAACTATTGTCTTCTGATCAAGAGAATTACCGAAGACCACAATCTTGATATGACGCGGAGCCAAAGTGACCGAGAATGGCGAGCTAGCGAAGTCGATTTCTCTTGCACTGCATGAGATTCTCAAACCTGCCGGCTTCCGCAAGCGGGCCAATAGCTTTAATCGATCCGCCCAGGACGGCCTTGTACACCACATCTCGGTCCAGCTCGGTGCCTACGACCCGAGCGGAAAACACGTGGTTCCTGGGCTTGTCCCCGACCTCTACGGGCGTTATCGCGTCAATCTGGGCGTCTACGTTCCAGAGATGAACCGGATGGGCTCGCCAAGGAGCCCTTGGGTCAACGACTACGACTGCCAGCTGAGATGGGGACTGGGCGACTTCATGCCCGGTGGCTTCGATCAGTGGTGGGATCTGCGGGATCGGCTCTCGGTCGAAGAAGTATCCCGGGTGCTCGCACAGAAGGCCCTCCCTCATCTCGATCGTCTCCGCGACGCGGAACGGGTGCTCGAAACCTGGGAAGAGTATGGTCCGCGCGGGTTCGGCCCGATCACCCCGAAAGCGGCGGCTCTCGACGTCGCCGATCTGCTCATCTCTCGGAATCGACGAGATGACGCGAAGCGGCTGCTTGTGTCCTACGTGGAGTCTGTGAGCCTCGGCGACCACGCCGGGCACAAGCAGTACCTACGGAAGTATCTCGCCGAGCGAGACTTCGAACCACTCGGGAAGCCGTTGCAGTAGCGGTTCTATCGCCTCTCGATGTTGGAAGACGGAGATTCAACATCATCAGCAAAAGTGGGCTTGTCTGCGCCGGGTGCAGTGTTCCCATTCCCCGGCAATGGAGACGTCGTGAGCTTCGCTCGTCGGTGGTTCGCGTTCTTCACCCTGTTCTGGCACGGAGTGCCGCAGAATCTGCGAGTGCCATTCTTGGACTGATCCACGTAGACGCGATCGCACCGAGGCGCAGCGCAGATCCCCAGCCGGCCCGCTTGGGTGCTGCCCACGGCCATCGCCAATGCCGCTGCGCAACCGGCAGCCCACCCTGCGCCCAGATCCCGCCCTGCGCCCAAGGCATCGTCCGCAGCATGAAAGTGGAGATGCCATTCGCCGCTATCGACGCGATCGAGCTGCGGCTTGGGGCGGCACCACGCGAGGAGCTCGTTGACCCGGGTCCCGGCCTCATCGACGTCTCCCCCATCGACTGCCGCGAAGATCTGGCGAGCTTCCGCAGCAAAGCGGTCCAGCGTCTGCGCGTCCCCCGTTGAGACCGACGGTTCCCGGCCGTCGCGAACGAGCGCGGTGCCGATTGCTTGTAGTCGGTCGGCACCCTCGGGGGGCTGCCAGGCGCGTCCGACTGCGTGCGGGCTGGCGAGCAGATTGACGAGCGCGGTCGACACGCGCAGCAGATCAGAGACGTGACTGTCAAAACGCATTTGATCAGTCTAAAGGGTAGTTGTAGATTGACGAGCGTGACTGTCAAAGGATGGAGAGCCAGTCTCAGGCCTGGCCTGAGTCAACCACTTCCACGATCGGTGAAAGTCTTGCTCCTGGCACGGTTCGTGCGGACGTTGGGCGCGTTCTCGGTGCCCTTCCTTGCCGCGCTGCTCGTGCACGACCACGGCGTACCGGTCAGCTTGGCGGGCGTGATTGTCGGCGCGTTCGGGCTGGCGACGATCCCGTCCCGTCTCATCGGTGGGCATCTCGCGACACGGGTGGGCGCGAAGTCCACCGTTCTGATCGGCCTTGCAGGGACGGCCGCGGCACAGCTCCTGATCGCCGTTGCTCCTGATCTCACGGCCGCACTTGCCGGTGCTGTTCTGCTCGGGCTGTGCTTTGAGATCTATGAACCGGCCAGCCAAGGGCTCATCGCTGACGTCACTCCAACCGAATCGCAGCCGCGTGCGTACGGACTTCTCGGGGCCGCATTGGCCGGCGCAGGTCTCTGCGCCGGGCTCATCGCGACGGCCGTAGGCCGTGCCGGCCTTCCCTGGCTGTTCGTCGCCGATGCTGCGGCGGCGGCCACATGCCTGATCCTGGTCGCAACCTTCCTCCCCGCACCCCCACGGCGCGCCCCGAGCCTCGTGGCGGCAACGGGAACAGCACCATGGAAGGACCGTCGACTGCTGCTGCTAATCGTCACGGGCACAACATTCGCCACCGTTTACATGCTCGTTCCGATGGCGATGCCGCTCGCCCTCGTGGGCGCGGGTCGTCCCGCCTCTGATGCAGGGTTACTTCAAGCGCTCAGCGCCTTGATCGTCGTCGGCGCGCAACCACTGCTCCGCCGCGGCACGAACATCGGCGGACGGCTCGCGTCCGGCTACCTTCTCCTCGCTCTCGGTCTCGCAACCGCGGGTCTTCAGATGACGATGGCCGGATACGTCATCGCGACCATCCTCATGGCTCTCGGCGACGTCATGCTCCTCGGCTACTCGTACACCTTGATCGCATCCATCGCCCCCGACGGTGCCAAAGCGTCCTACTTCGCGGCATACGGAATCATCTGGGGCATGGCCCTGACCGTTGGCCCACCGGCGATGGGGTACCTGCTCCAGGCCGGATACGCCACATTCTGGTTCGTGTGCGCTGCGATCATGCTCTGCACCGGCATCGCCCAGTTAGGAGTCAACCGAGCGATACGGCGACAGAGCATCCCCTCAGCCCCCAGGAAACCCCTGAATAGAAGGAGTGCGGACGACCATAACGCCTCACGACCACACGTCGCCGTCCCGTCCCGCTGCATAGATGAGCCACCTCGCAGCTAAACTCGACCCGCGCTTCGCTCTTGGCCCTTTCGAGCGCCGCGACTATCTATCCGGGAGTGATAACCCCGACATCCAGTCGCAACGGTGCATCAGCAAGTGACGCAGAGTCACCCTCTCCTGACAGCAGAAACTGCGAGTCCGCGAAGGCGGCTGGTTCAAGCCGCCGCCCCGGATGGGCTGCTGATCGCTGCGGTGCGCGGCGCAGGCTCACCGTAGGCCGTCTTCGCAGTTGCCACCGGGTCGCTCTCTCGACCACAGTTCGTACTCGGATCCGGATTCGGTGTGGACCGACCACGGCGGAAACTTCACGAATTCATCCATCGCGAGGCCCCATGTCGAGCCTGCCGCAGCCCGGTGGGTCTTGGCCCATTCGTACATCAGTTGGCCCGTCTGAGACCAGTCCCGTTCGTTCATCTGCTGGGCGATGCCGGCCGGCATCGGCGCACTCCTCGGAGTGCTGTAGTCATACGTGCACGTATATGTGCGCCCGCCATCGTTGACGTAGCTCAGCGAGATGGTGACGTTGACCGGGTAACTGAAGTCCCGCACCAGGTCCACTGTCGCGATGACGGCGGCAAGGGCGACCGCGGGAACAACGGCGATCGCGATGGCCGTGATGATCCACGGTGTGAGTCGTCGCCGAGTCGACCCGGTGACGGGCTGGACCACGGCGCGGGCATCTCCGACGGGCGTGGCGCGCTCTGAATTCGGCATGTACTCACGATACCGATTATTGAACACGTTCGAAATAGAAGATGCTCCCCCGGTGACGGAGACCCGGACAAGGCTCGTCCGCAACGCTCCCCTTCCGATTGCCTCAGCGGTGCCTATGCGGTTCCAGCCGGTCCTTTCGCATGCGCCGACGTCTGAGGATCGCGCCAGTACGTCTGGACCACGGCCCCCGTTTCCAGAATCACTTTCGACCTCGGGCGGTACCCCAGAAGCTCATATCTCCCGTCGTTGACCGGATTGGAAGACTCCAGGTATGTCGGGATGCCGAGCGCGTCGTAACGCGATAGTGCCGCGCGAAGCAAGCTCATCCCGTGCCCTCCCCCGCGCCACTCGGGCGCCACGCCGAGGAGCGTGAGGTACGCGTGCGGCTCATCGGGTCGGGCTGCTGCGAACTGCTCCCCTGCCCGAGCGAGCCTGTCTGCGGCGGCGCTGCCCAGAAGCTCGAGAGTCATCGCGTCATAGGCGACATGGGAAGTATCGGAGACTTCGTCGGCCCCCGGCGGCAGCCAGACGGATACCGCCTTGAGTGCTTCTCCAGCTGACGCCGCGACCCGTGAGTCCGGGAAGCGCATCGCCTCCGTGCAGATGAATCGCCAGAATGTGTTCGCCGCGTCGCGTCGTCGATCGGATTGGAGGAACACCGGTCCCCACACTGGATCGTGCAGAAACGCGAGCGTGAGTATCCGCGCCATCTCGTCCACGTCGGACGCGCGAGCGGCGCGCGTGTCTTGCGTCGAGTCGTCTGTGCTCATCTTCTTCTCGAACCCCTTCCCTGCTCTGCTCCGTCGGCGAACGGCGATGGCAGCTCTAAATCTAGTGCCCTAATCGTGCATTATGCTGCACTCATGGACTCTCAGCCAGACCCCCTTGCGCAGGCCATCGGCGTGCGCGTGAAGCGCGAGCGGATTGCCCGCGGATGGACGCTCGACCAGTTGGCGGAACGCTCCGGAGTGAGCCGACGCATGATCGTCAATGTCGAGCAGGGCGCCGCCAACCCCAGTCTGGAGACGCTCCTGCGGATCTCCGACGCTCTGGGGATGGGCTTGCCTGCGCTCGTCGAGCCGCCGGCGCCCAAGACGGCCAAGGTGACCCGTGCAGGCGAGGGTGCGACCCTATGGAGGGGCGAACAAGGCGGATTCGGCATGCTCATGGCCGGCACGGAGCCGCCGAACGTCGTTGAGCTGTGGGAGTGGGTTCTCGCTCCCGGCGATCGCCACGAGAGCGACGCTCACGCCAGCGGGACCCGCGAGATGCTGCTCGTGACTGAAGGGGCCGTCACCGTCTCCGTCGGAAACGAGGCTTATGACCTGGCGGTCGGTGACACGGTGTCGTTCTACGCAGACATCGAGCACACGTACGTCAACGCCCAAGAAAGCCAGGCTCGACTGGTCCTCTGCGCATACGAGCCCGGCGTCGGGATCGCACATGGAGCGGAGACCGACAATGACTGAGACCTTCACATCGCAAGCGCCGGGATCCGCGGGCGCAGGTGGTGGCCGCACTTCTCGGACCCCGCCGTGGACCATGGCCGTGGTGGCGATGATCTCCGTCCAACTCTCCAACGCGCTCTCCGTGCCGGTCATCGAGCATGTCGGCCCAGCCGGCACGGCATGGTTGCGCATGTGCTTCGGAGCGGTGTTCCTCTGGATCATCGCCCGACCGGCGATCCGCTCGCTGCGCGGCAAGGACATTCCTGCCCTGCTCGCACTGGGCGTGGTGACCGGATTCATGACGACCTGTTTTCTCGCCGCGGTCGAACGCATGCCGCTGGGCACCACTGTGGCGATCGAGTTCCTCGGGCCGCTCACGGTCGCAGGCCTGATGAGCAAGAGACGCCGGGCGCTGGTATGGCCGCTGCTCGCCTTCATCGGCGTCGTACTGCTCACGGAGCCTTGGCGCGGCAATTTCGATGCGGTGGGCGTGGGTTTCGCTGCCGCCGCAGGGACCTGCTGGGGGCTCTACAACGTGCTGACCCAGCATGTCGGGGACCGGTTCTCCGGCATCAGCGGGCTGTCGCTGACCATCCCCGTCGCTGCGCTGACGACGCTGCCGATCGGCCTGCCCCAGGTCATCGGCGGGACGTTCACCTGGTGGGTGCTGCCCGCCGCGGCGGGGATCGCATTGATCACGCCGGTGATCGCGTTCGGTCTGGAGATGATGGCGCTGCGACGCATGTCTCACACCGCGTTCGGCACACTTCTCTCCGTCGAGCCCGCGTTCGGCGTCCTCATCGGGCTGCTGGTGCTGGCTCAGGCTCCCAGCCTGGTGCAGATCGTCGGGATCGCGATCGTCGTCATCGCCGGCGCGGCGGCTCAGCGCAGCGGCTCTCGCACCGAGGAACCCACGATCACCGAGGCTCCCCCGCCCGCCAGCGAGAGCAAATAGTCGGCTGGCGCGGCGGAATCGACGCGGGACGGGCGGCGCGACTGCTTGCCGTATGAGGATCCCCATGCTGGTGGAACCTCGGCGCAACAAAGAAGCGGGCGTCCCGGCACGTGAGTGCCGAGGACGCCCGCTTGCCGTGAAGTCTCAGAGAGCCTGGATGTTCGCAGCCTGCATGCCCTTGGGGCCGCGCTCGGAGTCGAACGAGACCTTCTGGTTCTCTTCGAGGTTGCGGTATCCGTTTCCGGTGATCGCGCTGAAGTGCGCGAAGACGTCGGCGCTGCCGTCGTCGGGCGCGATGAATCCGAAGCCCTTTTCGGTGTTGAACCATTTGACGGTGCCAGTGGCCATGTCGTCATTCCTTCTTGTCTGGGACCCGTTGAATGGTCCGCGAATCCGCGACGATGCCGTCGGGAAATCTGGGGTGGCGCGTTTCGGCGCCAGGGTTCGTCCGTGAACGGACGGGCTGAGAGGGGTCCACGCGAGTCCCGGGGCCGGAGTCGGCCACGAGACGGATACGGGAACAGCAGGAGAGATCAGAGAACCAACCGGTCAGAATGCATCACAATGGCTGACGCAACCAGAGTCACTGAACTGAATACCCGCTCGATCGATGATCGAGCCCAGAAGCTGGTCCGGAGCAGGACTCCGGCAGAAACCACAACTTCAACAACCTGAGAAACAGCCTATCCCCTTCTACCTGGATGAAGGCCCAGAGAGTCACCGATCATGCAGGTCCGTCAGGATGTGCCAGGTCGTAGGCACGTGACAGCATCTTCGGCACGACCATGCGCCACGCCTCGACGACGAACTCGCGTGCCTCCCCCGGGTCGAGAGCCGCGAGTTCGGAACGCACCCAGTGGAATCTCATGTCGGACGGCGACGGCAGCTGGAACTTCTCGGGTTGACCTCCGACGAGTCCTTCGCGCAGTTCTCTGGGGAAGCCGAACTCCATCGTCCGTTGGTCCGCCGAGAACGCGACATACACGAGCTGACCGACGCGGAACTTCAGCCGCCCTCGCACGTAGACCTCGTACGAGCGTTCCAAGGCGGATCCGAGTGCGCGCACATCCTCGATCGTCGCCATGCTCGACCTCCTTGCGTCGAGAATAGGCCGGTCAGGCGGCGGGATCCCGCACGGTGAGCAGGGAACGACCGTGCGTGCCTTCCTTCGTCACCGTGCCGGTCTCGACGAACCCGAGCTTCTCCAGCGCGCGCCGTGACGCGAGGTTCCAGTCCCACACGCTCGCCCAGAGGCGCGGATGCCCGGACTCGCCGGCCCAGGCGATCACCGCGCGACCGGCTTCTGTGGCGTACCCGTGGTTGTGCACCTCGCGGAGGAGCTCGAAGGCCAGTTCCGGCTCGTTCGCATCGCCTGTGCCGTCGAACACGATGCCGGAGTATCCGATCACCTCACCGCTCGCGCGGAGCACCACGGTGAGCAGACCGGGAGCCTCCTGACCGCTCCCCCGACGGATGTCCTTCGCGATGTCGGCGACAGTCGGTCGCCCCTCCGCGTCGAGCCGGCGGTGGGGAGGAACGCGCTCATCGCGCTCGGTCCACAGCTGATGGAACACGAGGGCATCTGCTTCCTGCTGCGGTCGCAGGATCAGGCGCTCGGTCGTCAGCGTCGGACGCGTGCTCTCGGACATGACGCAATCCTCGCATCGGTGTGCACGTCGGGGACGGTGGCGCCTCTCGATGGGAACACGCTCGGCGAGCGTCAGCGCCGTGGCGTCCAGCCCGACGGTAGCGGACCGGCGAGAAGCGCTCCCTCCTCGTCGGCGTTGAGCGACCAGCCCTGGGCGGCGTCTACGCCGTCGAACCCGCCGCGGGCGAGGCGGAAGCCCAGGTCGTCCTGCGTGGTGCGGGGGTCTCCCCCGCGACGTACCGATGCGCGCACGCTCCAGGCGTCATCGGCGAAACCGCCCCCGCGGAACACGCGGTACTCGCCGTAGCGCGCCGGATCCAGCAGATCCCAGCACCACTCCCAAACGTTGCCGAGCGTGTCGAAGAGCCCGTTCAGGTTGGGCATCCGCTCGCCCACGCGTTGCGCGTGGGTCAGACCGTCGGCGGCGGTCCAGGCGATCTCCGGCAGCGGTCCATAGTGCGGCGTGGTCGACCCGGCGCGGCACGCGTACTCCCACTCCGCCTCGGTCGGCAGGCGGTAACCGTCGGCGGAGACATCCCAGTGCACGTCCGCGCCGTCGAATCGATAGGCCGGATCCCGTCCCTCCCATTCGGAGGCCGCGTTGCAGAAGCGGATCGCCCGCTGCCAGGAGAGTTCGACGGCCGGACGATCGGGATGCTCGGCCGAGATGCCGAGTAACTCCGCGACCTGCTCCTCGGTCACGGCGAACGCGCCGATCTCGAACGGCTCGAGCTCCACCGTCCAGCGCCGTCGGGTCCGCGCATCGTGCAGGGCGACGGAGCCGGCGGGAAGCGCGCGCATCTCGATGTCACTCATCTCAGGGCAGTCTAGGAGCGGCCGAACGTACGATCGGGTCCATGACGGCCGCCGCTTCCCACCGCGCTCTGGATCGGGTCTTCGCGGTGAGCATCGTTCTCAAGGGACTGGACGGCGCAGCCGAGCTGATCGGCGGTCTTGCGTTGCTCTTCCTCTCACCCGCCCGACTGCGCGAGTGGCTCGGCGATGTGGTCGCCTTCATCCTCGTCGGACACGAGCACTCCCCTGTCTTCCACTGGGCGATACACCTCGGCGACTCATGGGGCACGAGGACGACGCTCTTCGCGGCCGCGTACCTGCTGCTGCACGGCGTCATCAAGGTGGTGCTCGTCTGGGCGTTGCTGAGACAGCAGTTGTGGGCGTATCCGTGGATGCTCTCGGCGCTCGCGGTCTTCATCGCGTTGCAGTGCTACGAACTGATCGTCCTCTTCAGCTGGTGGATGCTCGCGCTCACCCTCTTCGACGTGTTCATCGTCTTCCTCACCGCGCGCGAGTGGCAACTGCACCTGAAGCGCCGCGCTGCGGGCGCCGATGTCGGAGCCGTCCCGTAGCGTCTCCGACATGACACGCGCGATCTTCTACACCGCCTCGACGCTGAACGGATTCCTCGCAGATCCCGACGACTCGCTGGACTGGCTCCTCACGATCCCGCAGGAGCAGGCCACGGGCGACATCGCGGCGTTCACCGAAAGGGTCGGCGTTCTCGTCGAGGGGGCGTCGACATACGAGTGGGTGCGCGATCACGAGGACCTCCTCCGCCACCCCGAGCGCTGGCAGCAGTTCTACGGGGAGCGGCCGACCTTCGTCTTCACATCCCGTGATCTCCCACGGGTGCCGGGCGCCGACATCCGATTCGTGCAGGGAGAGGTCGCCGAGCACTGGCCCGACATCGTCGAGGCAGCCGGTGGCAGGGATGTGTGGATCGTGGGCGGCGGAGACCTGGTGGGCCAGTTCGCGGACGCAGGCCTGCTCGATGAGATCGTCGTCACCTTCGCTCCCGTGACTCTCGCGGCGGGCAAGCCGCTGCTCCCCCGGGACCTCGATCACACCAAGCTCGTGCTCACCAGTGTTCGCCAGGCTGGGCCGTTCGCCGAGCTCACCTATCGGCTGACCGGACGCTCCTGAGCGCCCTGATGGTGCACCGTCGCCCGGCGTCGGCGGACTGTGCGGAACCTCTACGCTGAACACGTGCCCGAAGCCCTCCTGACCGCCGAGCGACTCGTGCGACGGTTCGCCCGCGACACCAACCTGCTGGTGGCAGGCCGAACCTTCGACGTCATCGGCGAAGGCGATGTTCCCGACGAACTCCGCACGCTTCTCGTTCGCCTCGGAGCTCGCGTGGGCGATGGCGCCGTCGCGTTCGTCCCGGGGGAAGAGGCCGAGATCCTGCTCGACGGGGCCCCGTTCCCTCCGCGAGAGGGCGCCGATGACCGGATCGACTTCGCGGGCGACCACATGCCCGTGTCGCGCGACATCGCCGCGAGGCTGAGGGACACAGGTGCGGTGCGCGGCGTTCGCATCGGCATCGCGATGGTCCTCGAGCCGAAGACGGCGCAGCTCGCCCTGCTCCTGCGCGACGCCGGGGCCGAAGTCGCGGTCTACGCCCACCCGGATGAGATCGACGTCGACGTGGCCGCCGCTCTGCCCGCTCGAGGTATTCCGGTCGACGGGGATCCTGCGCTGTCCGGCGTCGCAGAGCGTGAAGCCGCCGTCGCGTTCCTCCGCCGGGGCCACGAGCTGCTGCTTGATGACGGTTCGCACTTGATCCGGCTCGCGCATGAGGCCGATGTCCTGGCCGACCTCAGAGGCGCGGCTGAGGAGACGACGAGCGGGTTGACTCCCCTGCGCCGGATGGCGGCCGAAGGCGCGCTGCGGATCCCCGTGATCGCCGTCAACGACGCGCCCATGAAGACAGCCTTCGACAACCGCTACGGCACCGGTCAATCCTGTGTGTTCGCGATCGCCGACGTTCTGGACGTGGCAGGTATCGGAATTCGGGACCAGCCTGCGGTCGTGGTCGGCTACGGCCCCGTCGGTGAGGGCGTCGCGGCGCATCTGCGCGCACTCGGCGCCGCGGTCGGCGTGACGGAGACGGATCCGGTGCGCGCCCTGCGCGCCGCGCACGACGGCTATGCGATCGGTCTTCTGAGCGACCTCGCGCCGAACGCCCTTGTCGTCTCGGCCACAGGTGCGCCGCACACGATCGATGCCGAGACCCTCCGCGCGGCCCGCGTCGTGGCCGTGGCCGGCGGCGTGCCCGAGGAGGTGGATCTCGACCCCACGAGCCTGCAGCCGGTCTCGCACGCGGGAGCCGTGCTCCCGCACCTCGAGCAGGTCGGCGACGGCGCCCTGCTCGTGGCTCGAGGAGGCTGCGTCAACCTTGCCGCGGCGGAGGGCAACCCGATCGAGATCATGGACCTGTCGTTCGCGGTGCAGCTGTCTGCTGTCGAGCAGCTGCTCGCCTCGCCGCTGCCGGCGGGAGTGCACCCGTTCCCCGGCGACGCCGACGAGCTCGTCGCCCGTGCTGCTCTCGCGGCGCGCGGCGAGGCCGTCGACGTCCGCAGCACGGCGCAGCAGCGCGCGCAGCAGGACTGGCGCTCCCCTCGCTACCGCCGGGAGGACGTTGCATGAACGACGTCACCCTCTACTCCGCGGGCCAGGTGTTGCCGATCACGGCACCGCCGATCACCGACGGCGCGGTGGCCGTGCAGAACGGCAGGATCCTGCACGTGGGTGAACGCGCCTGGGTGCGGAGATCCCTCTCGGATCGGGGTCTCACGCCCTCAGAAGTGCACTGGCCCGGCGTACTGATACCTGGGCTGGTCAACGCGCACACCCACCTGCAGTACACCGGCATGGCGGAGGTAGGTCGAGGCCGGTATCGCGGATTCGAGGACTGGGCGACGGCGTTCGACCCCGTGTACGAGCAGGGACGGGACTGGGCCGCGGATGCGGCGGACGGCGCGTCGCGCCTGATCCGCAGCGGGACGACTGCCGCCGCCGATGTCGTGACCGACCGCACCGCGGCATCCGCACTGCACGATGCGGGGTTGCACGGCATCACCTACTGGGAGGTGATGAGCTGGACCAATGCGGAGTGGGCCCGCACCGGACGCCGTCAGGTGGAGGAGTCGCTCGACGCACTGCCCACTCCCCCCGGCACCGGGCTGTCGCCGCACGCCCCCTACTCGCTCGATATCGAACCACTCCTGGAGATCCCCGACATCGTCCGCGAGCGCGGCGGACGCATACACATCCACCTCGGTGAGGCGGCGTTCGAGAGCGAGTTCGCGCACGATCAGGCGCACGCCTGGCATACAGCGGGCCTGGCGAGCTTCCAGGAGCTGCGCGACGCCGGCTTCGGCACGAGCGCGACCGAGTTCGTGGACCAGCTCGGGGTACTCGGACCCGACTGCCATATCGCTCACGGCGTCTACATGAGCGCGCGCGATCGGGCGATCCTGCGCGAACGGCACACGAGCGTCGCGCTGTGCCCCCGCTCGAACGCCGTCATCGGGTTGGAGGAGCCGCCGATCGCCGCATACCTGCGCGAGGGCAACCCGATCGCGGTGGGGACCGACTCGCTCTCGTCCAGCCCCTCGCTGGACCTGCTCGCGGACCTCGCCGAGCTCGCACGCATCGCCCGGTCGCAGGGGTACACCGACCGTGACCTGCACGCGCGGCTCCTGAACGCCGCGACCCTGGGTGGCGCGCACGCCATGGGGATCGACGTCGGCCCGGATCGCACCGGCTACCTCGCCGTGGGCGCGCTCGCAGACCTGGCGTTCTTCGACGTCGCACCGGGGGCGGACGCGGTCGTCGAGCTCGTGGAGTCCGGCGCGGGGCGATCCGCTGCCACCGTCATCGCCGGCGAGGTCCGACACGCGACCGCCGCCTTCGAAACACCCCTGACCGCCCTGTAACGGAGCCACCCATGACTGCGCCTGTTCCCGCGACCGCGATCCGCCTCGATCTCGAACCGCACCCCGAAGGAGGCTGGTTCCGCCGCAGCTGGACGAGCCCCATTCCGGTCGAGACCGTCGGCGGCACGCGCCCCGCGGCCACCTGCATCCACTATCTCCTCACGCCGGAGGAATCCAGCGCGTGGCACGTCGTCTCCAGCGACGAACTCTGGCTCTGGCACGGCCCCGGCCGCCTCGAGCTGAGTCTCGGCGGATCCGGAGCCGCTCCGGGAGAAGCCGAGAAGATCGTGCTGGGCCCCGGCGATGCCGCGCAGGCGCTGGTCCCCGCCGGCGTCTGGCAGGCCGCACGCCCCCTCGACGACAGCGAGGTGCTGGTCTCCTGTTTCGTTTCGCCCGGTTTCGACTTCGCCGACTGGCGTCTCGCCGATTCCTCTACGGTATGAACGGGGCACCTGCGCCCGCAGCCATACCCGTCCGCCCCCGCCCCCGCACCTCAGGAGTCCCCGTGTCCCTCGCACCCGCTCTGCGCCGCACCGCGCTCACGGCGACGGTCGTCGCCGCCGCCCTCGTCCTTGCCGCCTGCAGCGGCCCCGCCTCGTCGTCCACGCCGTCCGCTGGTGCGGACGCCACCGGCGCCGCCCTGCAGACCGTCACCGCGGGCAAGCTCACGATCGCCACGGGCGACCCCGACTACGAGCCCTGGTTCATCGACAACGACCCCGCCAACGGCAAGGGCTTCGAGGGTGCTGTCGCCCACGCCGTCGCCACCGAGCTCGGGTTCTCCGACAAGCAGATCGTCTGGACGCGCACCGGCTTCGACGCCGCGATCGCTCCCGGCCCCAAGGACTGGGATCTCAACATCCAGCAGTTCTCGATCTCCGAGGACCGCAAGAAGGCCGTCGACTTCTCGTCGTCGTACTACACGACCACTCAGGCGGTCGTCGCCGCGAAGGGCACCCCCGCCGCCACGGCCACGAGCATCGCCGACCTCAAGAAGGCCAAGGTCGGCGTCGCCACCGGCACGACGAGCTACACCGTCGCGAAGGCGCAGCTCGGCACCGGCGACCTCAGCGTCTTCAACTCGGTCGACGATGTCGTCCAGGCTCTCAAGGGCGGCCAGATCGACGCGATGATCACCGATCTGCCCGGGGCGTTCTACGTGACCGGGGCACAGCTCGAGAACGCCAGCGTGATCGGCCAGTTCGCCGATGACAAGGGCGGAGACCAGTTCGCCTTCGTGCTCCCGAAGAATTCCGCGCTGACTCCGGCCGTCACCAAAGCCGTGGACGCCCTGCAGAAGAACGGCACCATCGCCGAGCTGCAGAAGAAGTGGCTCAGCGAGGCCGTGAACGTCCCCGTCCTGAAGTGACCTCTCCCCTCGCCGACGCGGCGTGGCAGCCGAGCCCCCTCGAGCTGTCGCGTCGCGCACAGCGCCGCCGTGCGACGACGCTTTCCGTTCTGCTCGCGCTGCTGAGCAGCCTGGTGGTGGCTGGCGTCCTCGTCATCGTCATCGCCAACACCCCGGGATGGAAGGTCGTGCGTGAGACCTTCTTCGATCCGAAGGTGGCGGTCGCGAGCGTGGGCCCGATCTTCCAGGGCCTGCTGCTCAACATCCTCGTGCTCGTGATCGCGGCGGTCTGCGTAGCGCTGCTGGGCACGCTGCTCGCCGTCCTGCGCTCCCTTCGCGGTCCGGTGTTCTTCCCGCTGCGTCTTCTCGCGGCCGCGTACACGGACTTCTTCCGCGGCGTCCCGCTGCTGATCGTGTTGTATCTGGTGGGCTTCGGGATCCCGGCGCTCATGATCTTCCCCCGGATGCCCGCGATGTTCTGGGGCACGATCGCCCTCGTGATCAGTTATTCGGCGTACGTCTCCGAAGTGCTCCGCGCCGGCATGGAGGCCGTGCACCCGTCGCAGCGGGTCGCCGCCCGGTCGCTGGGTCTCACGCATGGGCAGACCCTGCGGATCGTCGTGATCCCACAGGGCGTGCGCAAGGTCGTCCCCGCGCTCATGAACGACTTCGTCTCGATGCAGAAGGACGTGGGACTCATCTCAGTCCTCGGCGCCATCGACGCGGTCCGTGCGGCTCAGCTGCAGGTCGCCGAGACGTTCAACTTCACGCCGTACATCGTCGCCGGACTCTTCTTCGTGATCCTGAGCTGGCCGATGATCCGTCTCACGGACGTCGTCACCGCGCGTCTCAACAAGCGCGAGCAGGCCGGAGGGATCGTATGACCGCCCCCGTGATCGAAGCGATCGGAGTGCGCAAGCGCTTCGGCGACCATGATGTGCTGCGCGGGATCGACCTGGCCGTCGATGCGCATGAGGTCGTCGTGCTCATCGGCGCGTCCGGATCCGGAAAGTCCACGCTCCTCCGCACGATGAACCTCATCGAGCGCGTCGATGACGGGCAGATCCTGCTCTCGGGAACCGACATCACGGATCCGCGGATCGATGCGGACGCGATTCGCGCACGGATCGGGGTCGTGTTCCAGCACTTCAACCTGTTCCCGCATCTCACCGTGCTCGACAACGTCACGCTCGCGGCACGCCGTGTGCACCGCATGCCGAAGGCGGAGGCGAGCCGGCGCGGTAGGGAGCTGCTGACCGCGCTCGGCCTCGGTGACAAGGCGGATGCCTACCCCGACCGTCTCTCCGGCGGGCAGCAGCAGCGTGTGGCGATCGTGCGTGCCATCCTGACCGATCCGGAACTGCTGCTCCTCGACGAGATCACGAGCGCGCTCGACCCGCAGCTGGTCGGCGAGGTGCTCGATCTCGTCCGGGAGCTCAAGGGGCGCGGTACCACGATCCTCATGGCCACGCACGAGATGTCCTTCGCGCGCGACGTCGCCGATCGGGTCGTCTTCCTCAAGGACGGCGTGCTCGTGGAGCAGGGACCGCCCCAGCAGATCTTCGACGCACCGCAGCACCCTGCGACAGCCGAGTTCCTCGCCCGCGTCTCGCACTGACCGCACGGGGGCTGAGCAGTATCGCGCGACCTGCTCAGCCCGCGGAAGACGGTCTGATCTCGGTCCAGTCGGCGAACTTCGGCCGGCAGCCGTCGCCGGAAGACCGGCGCGTCACACGGCGCTTGATCCAGGGCCCGACGTGCCGCCGGTAGTACGCGGCGGTGCTCAGGGGCTCCTCCTCCGGCACGTCGCGGGCCTGCCACCACTCTTCGGGGGCACCGACGCCGACGGCATCCAGCACCCTCGCGGCCACGCGGTGATGTCCGTTGGCGTTCATGTGGAGGCGATCCTCGGCCCAGTACTCGGGTCGGCTGAGTTGGCGGTCCGGCCAGTTCAGCGCCTGGAGCACGTCGGGGCGATCCTGGATCCGGCGGAGCACAGCGGCGGACAGCTCGTCGCCGCGGCGCTGGATCAGTGATGACAACGGGAGTTGTCCCGAGGGGTTCGCTCCGGAGAGCACGATGAGGGTGGCGCCGGCCTCGTCGCAACGCCGGAGCACCCGCGTGAACGCATCGGCGATGTGCTCGATGTCGGCCTTGGGGCGCAGCATGTCGTTGCCGCCGGCGTTGAAGGACAAGTGGGTCGGCTTCAGGGCCAGGGCCGGTTCCAGCTGCTCCTCGACCACCGGCCATGCGAGGCGTCCGCGGATCGCCAGGTTCGCATAGGCGATCGGCTCGCCGAGCGCATCCGCCCAGCCCAGCGCGGCGAGATCGGCCCACCCGCGGACCGTGCCGTCGGGAAGCTCGTCACCGACGCCCTCACTGAAGGAGTCGCCGATGGCGACGAAACGAACAGCACTCATTCGTTCAGCCTACGACGACGGGGCCGGGCAGACGCACGACCGTCCGGCCCCGTCAGCGACCGACGTGGGTCAGTCCTCTGCGAGCAGCTTCCGCACCCGCGGGATCACCTCGGTGCCGTAGAGCTCGATGCTGCGCATGAGCGCCTCGTGCGAGGTCGTACCTGTCGCGTACTTGAGATCGAACCGGCCGAGACCGAGAGTGCGCACCGTGTCGGCGATCTTGGCGGCGACCCGCTCCGGCGAACCGGCGTAGACGGCGCCTTCCGGACCCACCTCGTTCTGGAACTGGGCTCGGCTGTACCCGGTGCCCCAGCCCCGCTCGGCGCCGATCGTGTTGCGCATCGTCTCGAAGCCCGGGTACGCGGTGGACCAGGCCTCGTCGTCGGTGTCGGCGATGTGCCCCGGTGAGTGCACCGCGATGGGGAGCGCCTTGTTCCCGAACGCATCGACGGAGCGGTGGTACAGGTCGATGAACGGGCGGAACCGCGCCGCCGGTCCACCGATGATCGCGAGCATGAGCCCGAGGCCGTGTCGCGCGACGCGCACGACCGACTCCGGCGATCCCCCGACGCCCACCCAGGTGCGCATGCCTGCGGCGGTCTTCGGGAAGACGTCGGCGTTCTCGAGCGGGGGCCGGACGGTTCCCTGCCAGTTCACGGGCTCCTCCTTGAGGAGCTCGACGAACAGTTCGAGCTTCTCCTCGAAGAGCCGGTCGTAGTCGCGCAGATCGAAGCCGAACAGCGGGAAGGATTCGGTGAAGGAGCCGCGTCCCAGCACCACCTCGGCGCGACCGCCGGAGAGCGCGTCGAGCGTGGCGAAGCGCTCGTAGACGCGCACGGGATCGTCCGAGCTCAGCACGGTGACGGCCGTTCCCAGGCGGAGCCGTTCGGTGCGCGACGCGATCGCCGCCAGCACCATCTCCGGGCTCGACACCGCGAAGTCCCGGCGGTGATGCTCCCCCACGCCGAAGAAGTCGACTCCGACGCGGTCCGCGAGGGCGGCTTGCTCGACGATGTTGCGGATGGTCTGCGCGCCGCTGAGGGTGTTCCCCTCTGCATCGACCGTGATGTCGCCGAACGTGTCCAGCCCGAACTCGATGTCCATACCCGATCCTCTTTCTATTCAGCTGAATGAACCGAGAAGGGGCCGCGGACATTCCCGCGACCCCTCGGGCCGGAGCGAGCGCGCTCAGTCGACCTGGAACACGCTCCGCAGCGTGTCGAGCCCGACCCCGCCCATGTCGAGGGCGCGCTTGTGGAACGCCTTGATGTCGAAGGCATCGCCCTCGCGCTCCTTGACCGCGTCGCGGACCTGCTCCCAGATGCGCTGGCCGACCTTGTACGACGGCGCCTGCCCCGGCCAGCCGAGGTAGCGGTTCACCTCGAACTGTCGGAACTCGTCGGACATGTTCACGTTGCGGCGCATCATGTCGAGTGCGTAATCGTGATCCCAGACACCCTCGCCGTCGAGGCGCGGCTTGCCGAGATGCACGCCGATGTCGAGCACCACGCGCAGCGCGCGCATGCGCTGCCCGTCCAGCATGCCGAGTCGGTCGGCGGGATCGTCGAGGTAGCCGAGCTGCTCCATGAGGCGTTCGGCGTAGAGCGCCCAGCCCTCCGCGTGACCGGAAGTGCCGGCGAGCACGCGACGCCAGGTGTTCAGCTCCGCCCGGTTGTACGTGGCCTGGGCGATCTGCAGGTGGTGCCCGGGAACGCCCTCGTGGTACACGGTCGTCAGTTCGCGCCAGGTGTCGAACTCCGTCACGCCCTCCGGCACCGACCACCACATGCGCCCGGGCCGGGAGAAGTCATCGGTCGGGCCAGTGTAGTAGATCCCGCCCTCCTGCGTCGGCGCGATCATGCATTCCAGTTCGCGGATCTGCTCCGGGATGTCGAAATGCGAGGCACCGAGCTCGGCGATCGCCCGATCGCTGGTCTCCTGCATCCATCGCTGCAGGGCGTCGGTGCCGACGAGCTTGCGCGCAGAGTCGGCCTCGAGGTGAGCCACGGCCTCCTCGACGGTGGATCCGGGCAGGATCTCGTTCGCGATGGCCGTCTGCTCGGCGACCATGCGGGCGAGCTCTTCGCGGCCCCACTCGTACGTCTCGTCGATGTCGATCGTCGCGCCGAGGAAGCGGCGAGAGGCCAGGGCGTACAGCTCGCGCCCCACCGCGTCCTGCTCCCCGGCGACGGGTGCGAGCTCGGCGCTGAGGAACGTGCGCAGGCCGTCATAGGCGACGCGGGCGGCCGCGGACCGATCGGCGAGGTCGCGGGCGAGGCTTGCGGGCAGCTGCCCTTCGTCGGTCGAGGCGTCGGCGACGAACGCGGCGAAGAAGCCGTCGTCCGCGGTGTACCGCGCGATCTGCGTGGCGACTTCGACGACCTGTCGCCGGGCCGGGACGACACCCTTCGCGATGCCCTCGCGCAGAGTCTCGACATATCCGTCCAGCGCGGCGGGAATCGCGCCGAGACGCTCGGCGATGACGCTCCAGTCATCGGCCGTCGCCGTCGGCATGAGGTCGAAAGCCTGGCGCACATCCTGTGCGGCGGAGGCGATGACGTTCAGGTCACGCAGATGCCACTGCGCATCGTGCTGCTCCAGCGTCAGCCCGAGCTCGGCGGAGAGATCCGTCTTGGTGACCCGGTCGATCTCGTCGACGGGCTCCGCCGCCTCGAGCTCTGCGAGTACGCGGCGGGTCTGGGCGATGGCGTGCTCGTGGCCCGCCGGGCTGAAGTCGTCGAGGCGGCCGTTCACCTCGTTGCGGCCGATGTAGGTGCCGAGGATCGGCGAGAGCTCAGTCAGGGTGTCGACCCAGCCCTCCGCGATGTGATCGATGGTGGACGGCCTGCGCGTCGTGGGCTGCTCTGCGGTCATCCCTTGAGCCTATCCACGGAACGGGCTCCGCTCCACGGAACGACGCGGCTGAGGGCGCGCATCGTGGAGCGGTTCCCGTTCCGCGGCGTTGCGTCAGTGCGCGGCCTCGTTCCAGTCGCCGCCGCGACCGACCTGCACGTCCAGCGGCACAGACAGGTCCGCGGCGCCGGCCATGCGCTCGCGCACGATGCGCTCGGTGGCATCCCATTCCCCGGGCGCCACCTCGACCACGAGTTCGTCGTGGATTTGCAGCAGCACCCGGGAGGCGAGGCCGGCCTCGAGCAGGTCGGCGTGGATGCGGAACAGCGCGACCTTCATGATGTCGGCCGCACTGCCCTGGATCGGAGCGTTGAGCGCCGCCCGCTCGGCGTTCTCACGGAGCACGCGGTTCGGGCTGACGAGGTCCGGGAACGGTCGGCGTCGCCCGAAGATCGTCTCGGTGTAGCCGACCTCCTTCGCGGCGATCACCGAGGCGCGCAGGTAGTCGCGCACGGCGCCGAAGCGGGCGAAGTACTCCATCATGAGCTGCTTCGCCTCGGACTGCTCGATGCGCAGCTGCTTGGACAGGCCGAAGGCGCTGAGACCGTAGACCAGGCCGTAGGACATGGCCTTGACCTTGGTGCGCATGGCCGGCGTGACCTCCTCGGGCTCCACGCCGAACACGCGCGCACCCACGAAGCGGTGCAGGTCCTCCCCCGAGTTGAACGCCTCGATGAGGCCTTCGTCGCCGGAGAGGTGCGCCATGATGCGCATCTCGATCTGCGAGTAGTCCGCCGTCAGCAGCGTCTCGTAGCCCTCGCCGACCTGGAACGCGCTGCGAATGCGCCGCGACTCCTCGGTGCGCACCGGGATGTTCTGCAGGTTCGGGTCGGTGCTGCTGAGCCGGCCCGTCTGGCTGCCCGTCTGCACATACGTCGTGTGCACGCGGTGGTCGGCGCGGATGGCCGTGTCGAGCGACTCGATGATCTGCCGGAGCTTCGTGGCCTCACGGTGCTGCAGCAGCAGGTCGAGGAACGGATGCGGGCTGCTCTCCTGCAGGTCTGCGAGCACGGCCGCGTCGGTGGAGTACCCGGTCTTGGTCTTGCGGGTCTTCGGCAGCTCGAGCTGCTCGAAGAGGACCTCCTGCAACTGCTTGGGCGAGCCGAGGTTCACCTCGCGCTCGATGATCGCGAAGGATTCCTCCGCGATGCGGCTCGCGCGCTCCCCCAGCTCCTGCGAGAAGCCGGAGAGGATCTCGTGCGAGACGGCGACGCCCGCGAGCTCCATGTCGGCGAGAGTGATGAGGGTGGGCAGCTCGATCTCGCGGAGCACCCGGTCGACGCTCTCCGGAACGTCCGTGCGCAGGGCGGTGGCGACGCGGGCCGTGAACCAGGCGAGCTGGGCGGGCGAGGCTCCCTCCGTCTCCGGCACGAGCTGGCTCGGATCCGCCTCCGGCAGCTTCTCACCCAGGTAGCGGTCGACGAGGTCGGCGAGCGTCTTGTCGGGATAGCTCGGGCGGAGCAGCCATCCCGCGAGGTTCGTGTCGTAGGCCAGCCCGCCCAGGCGCACGCCTGCGCTGTGCAGCGCCTTCACCTGCGGCTTCGCGTCGTGGAAGATCTTCGGCGCGTCGGACGCGAGCCAATCGGCGAGAGCGGCCTGCACCTGCGGCGACCACGAGAGCTCGACGAGGTCGTCGCCGTGTGCGAGCCCCACGCGCCGTGGCAGTCCGCCGGCGGCGGTCACCTCGACCGCGACGTCGCCGGTGGCTGTGGCGAGCCACGCCGCGACCCCTTCGACGGAGAGCTCCGTGGCAGCCGGTACGGCGACGGTGGCAGCGGTCTCCTCGGCGGGCGCATCCTCGCCGACCGCCTCGAACACCCGCGGCAGCAGCGTGCGGAACTCCAGGCGGGCGAAGATGTCGCGCACGGCCTGCGCGTCGATCGGACGCGTCTCGAGGTCTGAGGGGCCGACGGGGAGCTCGACGTCCTGCAGCAGCCGGTTCAGCTTGCGGTTGCGGCGCACGTCCTCGATGTGCCCGCGGAGGTTTCCGCCCACGACGCCCTTGATCTCGTCGGCGCGATCGAGCAGCTCATCGAGCGATCCGAACTGCGTGAGCCATTTCACGGCGGTCTTCTCGCCCACCTTCGGCACGCCGGGCAGGTTGTCGCTCGTCTCACCCACGAGAGCGGCGATGTCGGGGTACTGCTCGGGGCGCACGCCGTAGCGCTCCTGCACGGTGATCGGGTCGTAGCGCTTGAGCTGCGACACGCCCTGCACGTTCGGGTAGAGCAGCGTGACCTCGTCGTTCACGAGCTGGATCGTGTCGCGGTCCCCGGAGACGACGAGCACGTCGAAGCCCTGCGAGGATCCCTGCGCGGCGAGCGTGGCGAGGATGTCATCGGCTTCGATGCCCTCCTTCGTCAGGACCGGGATCGACATCGCCGCGAGGCAGTCCTGCAGCAGCGGGATCTGCCCGCGGAACTCCGAAGGGGTCTCCGAGCGGGTCGCCTTGTACTCCGGGTATACGTCGGTGCGGAACGAGTGCCGCGACGTGTCGAAGGCGATCGCCATGTGCGTCGGCCGCTCCGCCTTGATGAGGTTCACCAGCATCGACAGGAAGCCGTAGATGGCGTTCGTGTGCTGGTTGTCCTTTGTGGTGAAGTTCTCCACCGGAAGGGCGAAGAACGCCCGGTATGCGAGCGAATGGCCGTCGACGACCATGAGGGTAGGCTTTGCGGAGTCCGTCACGACTCCAGCCTAACGAGCCCTGCGGACATCGAATCGAGGAGGATCCGCGTGAGCGACCCTGTGGACACGACCGCTGCACCGACCGGCTCCGGGATGGACTGGGCGGTCGAACGCGGCATGGGCGCCCTGGCGGAGAAGATGGGTCTGAGCTGGGTCGAGTTCTCGGTGGACCGCTGCGTGGCCACGATGCCGGTCGAAGGAAACACGCAGCCGGTCGGGCTCATGCACGGCGGCGCCTATGTCGTGCTCGGCGAGTCTCTGGGCTCGATGGCGGCGAACCTGCATGCCGGCCCCGGGCGACTCGCGGTGGGCGTCGACATCAACGCGACCCACACGCGCTCGGCCACCAGCGGCGTCGTCACGGGCGTGTGCACCCCGGTGCACCTGGGCCGCAGCATCACCGTGCACGAGATCGCCGTGAGCGACGATCAGGGCCGGCGCTGCTCCACGATCCGGATCACGAACATGATCAAGGACCTTCCCGGCGCCTGACCGCTCAGGACCCGCTGTCCGGAGCATCCTCCAGGATCCGCTGGAACAGCAGGTGGTCCTGCCACTCCCCCGCGATGCGCAGGTAGCGCGCAGCGTGACCGATCTCGGTGAAGCCGATGGCCCGCAGCACGCGCTGCGACGCCTCGTTGTGCACGAGCGTCGCCGCCTGGACCCGGTGCAGTCCGAGGTCGTCACGTGCGAGCGCGCAGACGGCGGAGACCGCGGCGCGCATGACCCCGCGGCCCGTCAGGTCCTTGTCGATCCAGTAGCCGAGGTGCGCACTCCAGAACGCCCCGCGCACGATGTCGCTGAGGTTCACCCGTCCCACGATGCGGTGGTCGGCGTCCTCCAGCACGTAGGCGGCAGTACGCCCTTCGTGCACACCGCGCAGAGACTCTCGGACGAACTCGTCCTGGCGCGCGGTGGTGAAGAACTCCGCTGTGCGGAGCGGCTCCCACGGCGCGAGGTGAGCGCGGTTACGGGTGTACGCCGCGGCGAGCTCGGCGCCGTCTCCGGGAAGAAGCGGGCGGAGCAGGATCCCGTCGCCGAGATCCACGCCCTTACTTCTTGGGGGCGAGCTGCTCGATGATCGCCTTCGCCACGTCCTGCATGGTGAGGCGGCGATCCATCGATGCCTTCTGGATCCAGCGGAACGCCTCGGGCTCGCTGAGGCCCATCTTCTCGTTCAGCAGGCCCTTGGCCCGGTCGACGAGCTTGCGGGTCTCGAAGCGCTCGACCATGTCCGCGACCTCGGCCTCGAGCGTGATGATCTGCTCGTGGCGGGCCAGGGCGATCTCGATGGCCGGGAGAAGGTCGTTCGGCGTGAACGGCTTGACGACGTAGGCCAGGGCACCAGCCTCGCTCGCGCGCTCGACGAGCTCCTTCTGACTGAACGCGGTGAGCAGCACGACGGGCGCGATGTTGCCCTTGTGCAGCTTCTCCGCGGCGCTGATGCCGTCGAGCTGGGGCATCTTCACGTCCATGATGACGAGGTCGGGACGCAGCTCCGTGGCCAACTGCACCGCGGTCTCTCCGTCTCCGGCTTCGCCGACGACATCGAAGCCGTTGTCGCGGAGGATCTCGACGATGTCGAGGCGGATCAGCGACTCGTCCTCGGCGACGACAACGCGTCGCGGAGCGGACGAGGCGGGCTGCTCAGGCTGCTGCTCTTCAGTCACGGATCCATCCTACTGGACAGCAGTTTCGGATCTTGTGAACCATGGTGCCGGCGGTGGGACTCGAACCCACACACCCTTCCGGATAGAGCATTTTGAGTGCTCCGCGTCTGCCATTCCGCCACGCCGGCCCGGATCGACTGTAGCGCACCTGCGGATGCCACGAGGGCCGGCCCCATGGGGCCGGCCCTCGTGTGCGCGTCCTACTTGGCCTGATAGGCCGGAGCGGCGCCGTGAACGGTGTCGCCGACACGGTGGATGCGCAGGTCGTTCGTCGATCCGACGATCCCGGGAGGGGAGCCGGAGATGACCACGACCTTGTCGCCCACTTCGGCGAGGCCCGACCCGAGCAGATGCTCGTCGACCTGGTGGAACATCATGTCGGTGTGCGGCACGAAGTTCACCAGGCTCGTGCTGACGCCCCAGGTGACGGCCATACGGCGGCGGATCGCCGGATCCGGCGTGTACGCGAGCATGGGGATGCGCGAACGGAGTCGCGACAGGCGCCGCGCCGAATCGCCCGACTGCGTGAACACGCAGAGGAACTTGGCCTCGACGAATTCGGCGACCTCGAGAGCCGCGAGCGTGATCGCGCCGCCCTGGGTGCGCGGCTTGGTGGTCAGCGGGGCGATCCGCTCCAGGCCGTGGTCCTCGGTGGACTCGATGATCCGAGCCATCGTCTCCACGACGATGACGGGATAGTCGCCCACGCTGGTCTCGCCAGAGAGCATGACGGCGTCGGCGCCGTCGAGGACGGCGTTCGCGACATCGGAGGTCTCGGCGCGGGTCGGCACCGGGCTGGAGATCATCGACTCGAGCATCTGGGTTGCGACGATGACGGGCTTCGCCATGCGGCGGGCGAGCTCGACCGCCTGCTTCTGCACGATCGGGACCGCCTCCAGCGGCAGCTCGACGCCCAGGTCGCCGCGGGCGACCATGATGCCGTCGAACGCGTCGACGATGCTCTCGAGGTTGTCGACGGCCTGCGGCTTCTCGATCTTCGCGATGACCGGGACCTTCACGCCCTCTTCGGCCATGATCTCGTGCACGCGGGTGACGTCGGACGCGTCACGGACGAACGACAGCGCGATGAGATCGGCGCCGATGCGCAGACCCCAGCGCAGGTCGTCCTCGTCCTTCTCGCTCAGCGCGGGGACGCTGACCGCGACGCCGGGCAGGTTGATGCCCTTGTTGTTGGACACGGCGCCGGCGACCACGACACGCGTGGTGACGACGGTGCCGTCGGTCTCGATGACCTCGACACGGACCTTGCCGTCGTCGATGAGGAGGAAGTCGCCGGGCTTGACGTCCTGCGGAAGACCCTTGAAGGTCGTTCCGCAGATGTCCTTGTTGCCCAGGATGTCCTCGGTCGTGATCTTGAAGATGTCGCCGACCGCGAGCTCGTAGGGGCCGGCCTCGAACTTGCCGAGGCGGATCTTCGGGCCCTGCAGGTCGACGAGGACGGCGACGGCGCGACCGGAGTCCTCCGCCGCGCGGCGGACGTTCGCGTAGTTGTTCTCGTGCACGGAGTAGTCCCCGTGGCTGAGGTTCAGCCGGGCGACATCGACCCCCGCATCGATGAGGGCCCGCACCGTTTCATACGTCGAGGTTGCGGGGCCGAGTGTGGCCACGATTTTGGCACGTCTCAATGCGTTCTCCGATAAGTGTCAGGGGGATGGAATAAGGGCCACGAGGCCGGGGCCAGCCTACGCGGGCTGGACCCCGATCGCGACATCAGACGGGCGGACCGGAGCGGGCAGCACGGTCTGTCCCATGAGGTGCCTGTCCACAGCGGCCGCTGCGGCGCGTCCCTCGGCGATCGCCCACACGATGAGGGACTGGCCTCGTCCGGCGTCGCCGGCGACGAACACGCCCGGGATGGTGGATGCGTAGTCCTCGTCACGCCGGAACGCGCCGCGCTCGGTGCGCTGCGGACCGTCCTCGCCGTACGCCTCGTACTCGGGGCCGGTGAAGCCCATCGCGATGAGCACCAGATCCGCGGGGATCTCCCGCTCGCTGCCGCTCTTGGGAACGCGACGGCCGTCCACGAACTCGGTCTCGGCGACGCGCAATGCGCGCACCTCGCCCGCCTCGTTGCCGAGGAACTCCACGGTAGAGGCCAGGTACTGCCGCTCCCCGCCCTCCTCGTGCGCCGAGGAGACCTCGAACACGGTCGGCATCATCGGCCAGGGCTGGTGCTCCGGGCGTCCCGACGACGGCTGCCGTCCGATCGCGAGGTTCGTCACGCTGAGCGCGCCCTGACGGTGCGCGGTGCCGATGCAGTCGGCACCGGTGTCGCCGCCGCCGATCACGATCACGTGCTTGCCCTCGGCGGTGATCTGGTTCGACACGGGATCCCCGGCGACGGCCTTGTTCGACTCGACCAGGTACTCCATGGCGAAGTGCACGCCGTCCAGGTCCCGTCCGGGGATCGCGAGCTCGCGCGGCAGGGTCGCCCCGGTCGCGATCACCACGGCGTCGTACCGGGCGCGCAGATCGGCCCAGCTGATGTCGGTGCCGATGTTCACGCCGGCGCGGAACCGCGTGCCCTCCTCGGACATCTGGCGCAGGCGCGCGTCGAGGTGCGACTTCTCCATCTTGAAGTCCGGGATGCCGTAGCGCAGCAGCCCGCCGATGCGGTCGTCGCGCTCGAACACCGCGACGGTGTGCCCTGCACGCGTGAGCTGCTGAGCGGCGGCGAGACCGGCGGGGCCGGATCCGACCACGGCGACGGTCTTGCCCGTGAGCCGTTCCGGCGGCTGCGCCTCGACCCAGCCCGAGGCGAAGGCCTCGTCGATGATCGAGACCTCGATCTGCTTGATCGTGACGGCGGGCTGGTTGATGCCCAGCACGCAGGCGCTCTCGCACGGCGCCGGGCACAGCCGTCCGGTGAACTCCGGGAAGTTGTTCGTCGCGTGCAGGCGGTCGATCGCCGCGCGGCCTTCGCCGCGCCACGTGAGATCGTTCCACTCCGGGATGAGGTTGCCGAGCGGGCAGCCCTGGTGGCAGAACGGCACACCGCAGTCCATGCAGCGGCTCGCCTGGCGGCGGAGCACGGCCGAATCGCCCGGCTCGTACACCTCCTTCCAGTCCATGATGCGGACCGGAACGGGCCGGCGGGCGGGGAGCTCGCGCTCCGTGACGGTCAGAAAGCCCTTGGGGTCAGCCACCGGTCACCTCCAGGATGCGGGTCCAGACGATGGAGCCGTCGGGGTCGATCCCCTCGGCCTCTGCCTCTGCGCGGGTGCGCAGCACGGCGGCGTAGTCCCGCGGCAGGATCTTCGTGAAAGAGGCGGCGAAGTCGTCGTCCGCCAGGATCTCCGCCGCGAGCGGGGATCCGGTGCGCTCCACATGCTGCGACAGCAGCTCGCGCAGCTCCTGCGTGTCCACCTCGTCGAGAGCCAGGAGCTCCAGCTCCCCCGCGCTCAGCGAAAGCGGGTTCACGCGCTCGGTGTGCAGATCGCGCACGTAAGCGATGCCGCCGGACATGCCGGCGCCGAGGTTGCGTCCCGTGCTGCCGAGGATCACGGCGACGCCGCCGGTCATGTACTCGAGCGCGTGGTCGCCCACGCCCTCGGCGACGGCCGTCGCCCCGGAGTTGCGGACCAGGAACCGCTCCCCGACGACGCCGGAGATGTGGATCGTGCCGCTCGTTGCGCCGTAGCCGATCACGTTGCCGGCGATCACGTTGTGCTGCGGCACGAACGTCGCATCGGGATGCGGACGGACCGCGATCTCGCCACCGGAGAGACCCTTTCCGACGTAGTCGTTCGCGTCGCCCTCCAGACAGATCGAGATGCCCCGCGGCAGGAACGCGCCGAGCGACTGCCCGGCAGTGCCGTGCAGGGAGATCCGGATCGTGCCCGCGGGCAGCCCCTCTCCCCCGTGCTGCACGGTGACTTCGTGGCCGAGCATCGTGCCGACGGCGCGCTCGGTGTTGCGGATCGGCAGATCGAAGGAGACCGGCGTGCCCTGAGCGATCGCCTCGCGGGCGGCCTCGAGCAGAGGAGCATCGAAGTGCTTCTCCAGCTCGTGGTCCTGCGCGCGAGCACTGCGACGGGGCTCCCCGGCGGGGAACACAGGACCTTCGAGCACCGGGGCGAGGTCGAGACCGTCCGCCTTCCAGTGCTTGATGGCCGCGTCCGTGCGCAGCAGATCCGCCCGGCCCACGATCTCTTCCAGGCTGCGGAAGCCGAGTGCGGCGAGGTGCTCGCGCACCTCCTCCGCGATGAACTCCATGAAGTTCACGACGAACTCGGGCTTGCCCGTGAACCGCTCGCGCAGCACCGGGTTCTGGGTGGCGACACCGACCGGGCAGGTGTCCAGGTGACACACGCGCATCATGATGCAGCCGCTCACCACGAGCGGCGCCGTGGCGAAGCCGAACTCCTCCGCACCCAGCAGGGCGCCGATGATCACGTCGCGGCCCGTCTTCAGCTGGCCGTCGACCTGCACCACGACGCGGTCGCGCATGCCGTTGAGCATGAGCGTCTGCTGCGTCTCGGCGAGGCCGAGCTCCCACGGGGTGCCCGCGTGCTTGAGCGAGTTCAGCGGGCTCGCGCCCGTGCCACCGTCGTGGCCGGAGACCAGCACGACGTCGCTGAGCGCCTTGGCGACACCGGCAGCGACCGCGCCGATGCCGGACTGGCTGACCAGCTTGGTGTGGATCCGGGCGTTCGGGTTGGCGCGCTTCAGGTCGAAGATGAGCTGCTTGAGATCCTCGATCGAGTAGATGTCGTGGTGCGGCGGGGGCGAGATGAGCCCGACCCCGGGCGTCGCGTGCCGGGTGCGCGCGATCCACGGATACACCTTCTGCGGCGGCAGCTGACCGCCCTCACCGGGCTTGGCACCCTGTGCGAGCTTGATCTGGATGTCGTCGGCCGCGGTGAGGTACTGGCTGGTCACGCCGAAACGGCCGGACGCGACCTGCTTGATCGCGCTGCGGCGCTCCGGGTCGACCAGGCGATCCGGATCCTCACCGCCCTCGCCGGTGTTCGACTTCGCGCCGAGACGGTTCATCGCGATCGCGAGCGTCTCGTGCGCCTCCTGCGAGATGGATCCGTAGCTCATCGCACCGGTGGAGAACCGCTTGACGATGGAGGACACGGGTTCGACCTCGTCGATCGGCACCGGCGGGCGCTCCCCCGTGCGCAGCTCGAACAGGCCGCGCAGGGTCTTCAGCTCCTTGGCCTGGTCGTCCACGAGCTGCGTGTACTCGCGGAAGATGTCGTACCGCCGGGTGCGCGTCGAGTGCTGCAGACGGAACACGGTGTCCGGGTTGAACAGGTGCGGCGAGCCGTCACGGCGCCACTGGTACTCGCCGCCCGTCCAGAGGCGCTCGTGCGCACGCGCCGCGGCGTCCTCGGGGTAGGCGAAGTCGTGGCGCGCCTGGTTCTCGGCGAAGACGTCCTCGATGCCGATGCCGCCGAGCTTGGTCTCGGTGCCGGTGAAGTACGCGTCGACGAGCTCCTGGCTGAGGCCGACCGCCTCGAACACCTGCGCGCCGGCGTACGAGCCGACCGTGGAGATGCCCATCTTGGACATGATCTTGAGCACGCCCTTGCCGAGCGCGTAGATCAGGTTGCGGACGGCCTTCTCCGGCGTGATGCCGGTGATGTAGCCGGTGCGCACGAGGTGCTCCACCGTCTCCATCGCGAGGTAGGGGTTCACCGCGGAGGCGCCGTAACCGATCAGGGTCGCGACGTGGTGCACTTCGCGCACGTCACCGGCCTCGACGATCAGTCCGACCTTCATCCGGTCCTCACGGCGGATGAGGTGGTGGTGCACCGCGGACAGCATGAGCAGCGACGGGATCGGGACGAGGTCCTTGTTGGAGTCCCGGTCGCTGAGGATGATCAGCTCCGCGCCGTCCTCGATCGCGGCGTCGACCTCGGCGCACATCTCCTCGAGGCGCTGGGCGAGCGCGTGCGGACCCAGATCGAAGTGGTAGAGCCCCTTGATCGTCGCGCTGGAGCGCTCCGGGCGGGCGCGATCGATGTGACGGAGCTTGGCGAGCTCGTCGTTGTCGATGACGGGGAAGTCGAGCACGATCGTGCGTGCGTGTTCGGGTCCCCAGTCCAGCAGGTTGCGCTCCGGCCCGAGACCGAGCGAGAGGCTCGTGACGACCTCTTCGCGGATCGCGTCCAGCGGCGGGTTGGTGACCTGCGCGAACTGCTGCACGAAGTAGTCGAAGAGCAGCCGCGGACGCTCCGAGAGCACCGCGATCGGCGCATCGCTGCCCATGGCGCCGAGCGGCTCGGCGCCGGTCTGCCCCATCGGGGTGAGCAGGATCCGCACCTCTTCCTCGGTGTAGCCGAAGGTGCGCTGACGACGGGTGATCGATGCGACCGGGTGCACGATGTGCTCCCGCTCCGGCAGATCGGCGAGGCGCACGCGTCCCTCATCGAGCCACTCCTGCCACGGGTGCAGGGCGGCGAGGTCTCGCTTGACCTCTTCGTCCTCGACGATGCGGCGCTGGGCGGTGTCGACGACGAACATCGTGCCGGGCTGCAGGCGGCCGCGGCGCTTGATGCGCTCGGGTTCGAACTCCAGGACACCGGTCTCGCTGCCGATCACGACGAGGCCGTCCGTCGTCTCGGTCCAACGGCCGGGGCGCAGTCCGTTGCGGTCGAGCGTGGCGCCCACGACGGTGCCGTCGGTGAAGATGAGGGCGGCGGGACCGTCCCACGGCTCCATCTGGTTGGCGTGGTACTCGTAGAACGCGCGCAGGTCCGGATCCAGGTCCGTCTGACGCTCCCAGGCAGCCGGCACCATCATCATCACGGAGTGCGGCAGGCTGCGCCCGGTGAGGGTGAGCAGCTCGAGCACCTCGTCGAACGAGGCGGAGTCGCTCGCACCGTCGGTGCAGATCGGCAGCAGCGGGCGGATGTCGCCGAGCAGCTCGGACTCGAGCTGCGACTGGCGGGCGCGCATCCAGTTGCGGTTGCCGCCGACGGTGTTGATCTCGCCGTTGTGCGCGAGCATGCGCAGCGGCTGCGCGAGCGGCCAGGACGGGAAGGTGTTGGTCGAGTAGCGCGAGTGCACCACCGCGAGCTCGGAGGCGAAGCGCTCGTCCTGCAGGTCGGGGTAGAACGGCTCCAGCTGCAGAGTCGTGACCATGCCCTTGTAGCCCAGCGTGCGGGCGGACAACGAGACGAAGTAGGCCCCGAGCTCATGGCCGGCGCGCTTGCGCAGCCTGTAGGCGACCCGGTCCAGCGCGATGCCGGAAAGCGCCTCGGCTCCGCTCGAGGCGGGGCGCGAGACGAACAGCTGCTCGAAGGCGGGGCGGGCCTCGTCGGCGAGCTTGCCGAGGTGCTGGTTCGCGGTGGGCACCTCGCGCCAGCCGAGCACGGTGAGGCCCTCGGCGCGCGCGATCTTCTCGATCCCGGCCTTCTGCTCGCGACGCGACCGCGAGTCGAGCGGGAGGAAGGCGAGCCCGGCGGCGTACTCGCCCACCGGAGGAAGCTCGAACGAGGTGACCGCACGCAGGAACGCGTCCGGCATCTGCGTCAGGATCCCGGCGCCGTCGCCGGTGCCCGCGTCGGAGCCGATCGCGCCGCGGTGCTCCAGGTTGCGCAGCGCCTCGAGGGCGAGCGCGATGATGTCGTGGCCCGGCTCCCCGCGGAGCGTCGCGACCATGGCCAGGCCGCAGGCGTCCTTCTCGAACGCGGGGTTGTACATCCCCTGCTTCGGGGGGTAAGCGCCGGAAGCGCCGTGGGGAGGCTGGAAGTACACCAGTCACCGTCCTCAGATTTCTGATGAACCCGGGGACATCATCGGCCCGCTCGTTCAGTGCGATATTCCCGGTGGACGTACGTCCACCGCAGCGAGGCTCCTGTCGGTGCCGTTCTCAGGGGCGGGAGACGGCGCTCGTGGCGTCCGCCTCCGCGCGATTCTCGTCGGTCTGAGGCTCGCTCAGGTCGACGAAATCATCGGGGTTTTGCGATTCTACCCCAGCGGCGCTCGGCTCCCGACCCGGCTGGTACGGCGAGGGCTCGAAGCCGGGGTGACGGCGAGTCTGCACGAACAGGACGACGATGCCCAGCACGACGCCGAACAGCGCGGCCCAGACGTTCGTGCGCAGCCCGAAGTAGATCTCGCTCGGATCGATGCGGATCGACTCCCAGACCATGCGTCCTGCGCCGTACCAGATCAGGTAGACGGCGAAGAGCTTGCCCCATTGCAGGCGCAGCTTGTGGCCGAGCCAGAGCAGGAACAGGCAGCCCAGAGTGTTCCAGATGACCTCGTACAGGAACGTGGGGTGGAACAGGGTCCCGGGGGCGAGTCCTGCCGGGAAGGCAGAGTTCGTCGACTCGATCTCCAGGCCCCAGGGGAGGTCGGTGGGCAGGCCGAACAGCTCGTGGTTGAACCAGTTGCCGAAGCGGCCGAACGCCTGCGCGAGGATGAGGCCGGGGGCCAGCGCGTCCGCGAAGGCCGAGAAGCGCACGCCGGTCCACTTGCAGCCCAGCCAGGCGCCGATGGCGCCGCCGATGAGCGCGCCGAAGATGGCGATGCCGCCCTCCCAGATGGCCCAGACCGAGCCGGGCTCGAACGGGTTCCAGGTGTTCTTGTCCGGCCCGAAGTAGAAGCCGGGGTGCGTGGCGACGTGGAAGATGCGCGCGCCGATGATGGCGAGCGGCACCGCGATGATGCAGATGTCCACGACGACCCAGCGCTCCGCGCCGCGCTTCGTCAGCCGGTGGTTGGTCAGCAGCGTGGCCACGATGATGCCGGCGATGATGCACAGCGCGTAGAAGTGGATCTGCAGCGGCCCGACCTGGAAGTAGCTGATCGGCGGGCTCGGGATGCTGGCATGCACGCCGATGAGAGCGTTCTGGAGCGCGAAGGGCATGGTCACGAGTCTACGTCGTCAGAGCGCCGTCACCGTGCGAGCGCGGTGCCCGTGGCGAGTTCGCGGGTGACCTCCGCGAGCCGATCCACGCCCCCGTCCCGAAGAGCCCGCACGAGGGCGGTGCCGACGATCGCGCCGTCGGCGTACTCCAGCACGCCCGCGATCTGCTCCGCGGTGGAGATGCCGATGCCCACGCACGCACGACCGGCGCCGTGCTCCCTGAGGCGTCCGACGAGCGTGCGGGCGGCCTTGTCCAGCTCGGCCCGCTCCCCCGTGATGCCCATGGTCGAGACGGTGTACACGAAGCCTGTGGAGCTTGCAGCGACCAGGTCGAGTCGGGCGTCGGTGGAGGTGGGCGCGGCCAGGAAGACGCGGTCGAGCCCCGTGCGCTCGCTCGCGGCGATCCACTCGGGTGCCGCCTCGGGAGTGATGTCGGGCGTGATCAGACCTGCACCGCCCGCGGCGAGCAGGTCGTCGGCATAGCGGTCGACGCCGTACTGCAGCACGGGGTTCCAGTAGGTCATGACGACCACGGGGGCGTCCACGGCAGCCGTGATGGCCGCGACCGCCGTGAAGAGATCGCGCATCCGGAAGCCGTTCGCGAGTGCCGCCTGCGTCGCCTCCTGGATGATCGCGCCGTCCATCACGGGATCGCTGTAGGGCGGTCCGAGCTCGATGATGTCCACGCCGTTGCGCGCCAGGGCGATCGCGGCGTCGATGCTGGTCTGCAGGTCGGGGTAGCCGACCGGGAGGTAGCCGATGAAGGCGCCCCGACCGGCGTCATGTGCGCGCTGGATGGCCTCTTCGACGCGGCTCATGCGCCGACTCCGTTCTCTGCAGCGCCCTCGTCGTACAGCCCGAAGTAACGGGCCGCGGTGTCCATGTCCTTGTCGCCGCGTCCGGAGAGGCAGACCGCGAGGATCGCGTCGCGGCCGAGCTCCTTGCCGATCCGCATGGCGCCGGCGAGGGCGTGCGCGGACTCGATCGCGGGGATGATGCCCTCGGTGCGGCTCAGCAGGCGCAGCGCCTGCATGGCCTCGTCGTCGGTCGCGGGGATGTACTCGGCGCGGCCGATCGCGGCGAGCCAGGAGTGCTCCGGCCCCACGCCGGGGTAGTCGAGGCCCGCAGAGATCGAGTGCGACTCGATGGTCTGCCCGTCCTCGTCCTGCAGGACGTACGTGCGTGCGCCGTGCAGCACCCCGGGGCGACCGCGTTCGATCGAGGCCGCGTGCTTGGGCGTGTCGACGCCGTCGCCGGCCGCCTCCACGCCGTACAGCCGCACGGTCTCATCATCGAGGAACGCGTCGAACATGCCGATCGCGTTGGAGCCGCCGCCGACGCAGGCGAGCACCGCATCCGGCAGGCGCCCGGCCTCGTCGAGCAGCTGCTGACGAGCCTCCTCGCTGATGATCTTCTGGAAGTCGCGCACCATCGCCGGGAACGGGTGCGGGCCCGCCGCCGTGCCGAAGATGTAGTTGGTGGTCTCGACGGTCGCGACCCAGTCGCGGTACGCGTCGTTGATCGCATCCTTGAGCGTGCGCGATCCCGTGGTGACGGGCACGACCTCCGCGCCGAGCAGGCGCATCCGGGCGACGTTGAGCGCCTGACGCTCGGTGTCGACCTCGCCCATGTAGATCGTGCACTCGAGACCGAACAGCGCGGCGGCGGTCGCCGTGGCGACACCGTGCTGGCCGGCGCCCGTCTCCGCGATCACCCGGGTCTTGCCCAGGCGCTTGGTCAGCAGCGCCTGACCGAGCACGTTGTTGATCTTGTGGGATCCGGTGTGGTTGAGGTCCTCGCGCTTGAGGAAGATCCGCGCGCCGCCGGCGTGCTCGGCGAACCGCGGCACCTCGGTGATCGGCGAGGGACGCCCGGCGTAGGAGTGCAGCAGGGTCGCGAGCTCGGACTGGAATGCCGGATCGGCGATCGCCTCGTGGTACGCCACGGTGAGCTCGTCGATCGCCGCGATGAGCGATTCGGGCATGAAGCGCCCGCCGAAGTCACCGAAGAACGGCCCCGGCTGATCGCGCAGACTCATGATCCGGCCTCCAGGAAAGAACGCAAGGTGGCGACGGGGTCGCCGGTGACGAGCGCCTCGCCGATGAGTACCGCGTCGGCACCGGCCGCGCGGTAGTGCGCGACGTCGGCGGGCGTGAGCACGGCGGACTCGGCGATCTTCACGGACGTCGAGGGGATCCGCTCGACCAGCCGGCCGAACAAGTCGCGGTCCAGCTCGAGGGTCTTCAGGTCTCGGGCGTTCACGCCGATGAGGTGCGCACCAAGATCGATCGCGACCTCGAGCTCCTCGGCGGAGTGCGTCTCGACGAGGGGCGTCATGCCCAGCTCGAGGATGAGGGCGTACAGCCGCTCCAGATTCGCGCGGTCCAGGCCCGCCACGATGAGCAGCGCGAGGGACGCACCCGCGGCGCGCGCCTCGAACACCTGGTACGGGGTGGCGATGAAGTCCTTGCGCAGCACGGGGACCTGCACGGCGGCGGTCACGGCCTCGAGATCGGCGAGGCTGCCCCCGAACCGACGTTCCTCCGTGAGCACGCTGATCGCAGACGCCCCGCCCTGCTGGTACAGGGATGCCTGCAGCGCGGGATCCGGGATCTCGGCGAGGGCGCCGCGCGACGGGCTCGCCCGCTTCACCTCGGCGATGATCTTGACCCGGTCCGCGGGCGCAAGCGCGGCGCGTGCGTCGAGGGCCGGGGCGCGATCAAGTGCGGCACGCTCCACGATCGCCAGCGGACGCTCCCGCTCGCGACGGGCGGCGTCCTCGACTGCGCCGGCCGTGAGGTCGGCGAGCACCATTAGTGCGCCTTCGGCTGGTACTTCGGGCCCTTCGCGCCGTATCCGGCCTTGGAAAGCACCCAGCCCACGATCGCGCCGACGACGATCAGCGCGACGCCCACCCAGACCACGACGGGGACGTCGAGGAAGAAGGCGGCGGTGCCCACGCTGAATCCGAGCAGCATGATCACCACGGCGGTCCAGGCCGCAGGCGAGTGTCCGTGGCCGGGATCTGCGATGGGGTTGCTCATGTTCTCCTCCGAGCGTCGGGTGGTCTGGTCAAGTCTATCGGGATCGTGCTTCTCGACGAGGACCGCGGACAGCGCGGGGCGTCGTCGAGGCGGTCTAGCGGGTGGGGTCGGTGCCGCGGCTGAGCTCGTCCCAGCTCTCCACCGCGTCCACCGGTCCGTCGTTCGGCGCCGGGGCGGTGCGATAGCGACGCCCGCCGCTGCGCCACTGCCCCGCGGTGACCAGGGCCAGCCCGCCGCCGAGGAGCAGCAGGATCCAGCCGACGAGCGCAGCCCAGGGCCAAGCGGTCACGGCGATGCCGTCGACGATGGCCTTCAGCGCCGTGTCCCCTGCGAGCCCCGTGGCCTTGGTGAGGGCGGGGCTCACGGCATCCAGCGGATGCTGGAACAGGATGCGCGTGGTCAGCACGAGCAGGAGGGCCCCGACAGCGACCGCGATCGCGGCGAACACGCGTCGCAGCACGGGCCCGACGAGAGCGATGGCTGCACACAGCGCGAGCGCCGTGAGGCTCAGCGGGGCGAGCACGGGGAGCGCCGCGTTGCCGGCGACGTCGAGCGACTCTCCCCCGTCGGCGCGGGTGACGGTCAGCCAGGTCTGCGTCGAGGACAGGACCCCGATCCCGCCCGCGAGCAGGATCAGCAGCAGGCTCGTCGACTTCGCTCGGCGGGCGAGCATCACGCCGTGGCCTTCCCGGCGTCGTCTGCCACAGCCCGGTCCTGCGCCGCGGCGACGACCGGATCCAGATCGCGCCCGTCGAAGCAGGTGCGTGTGCCGGTGTGGCAGGCCACGCCGATCTGGTCGACGAGCAGCAGCACGGTGTCGCCGTCACAGTCCAGCCGGGCGCCGCGCACGTGCTGCACGTGGCCGGAGGTGTCGCCCTTGCGCCAGTACTGCTGGCGGGAGCGGGACCAGTACGTGGCTCGCCCCGTCGTGAGCGTGCGGCGCAGCGCCTCCTCGTCGGCCCAGGCCATCATGAGCACCTCGAGAGTGTCCCACTGCTGCACGATCACGGGGACGAGGCCCTGGTCGTTGTAGCTCACGTCGGCGAGCCTGGCATCGAGATCCGTGTTCATCGCACCGTCACCCCCGCGGCGTTCAGCGCCGCCTTCACATCGCCGACGGTCAGCTGTCCGGAGTGGAACACGCTCGCGGCGAGCACCGCGTCCGCGCCCGCGGCGATGGCCGGAGCGAAGTCCTCGGCCTTCCCGGCGCCGCCCGAGGCGATGACGGGCACGCTGGAGACCTCGCGCATGAGGCCCACCAGCTCCAGGTCGAACCCGTCCTTGGTGCCGTCGGCGTCGATGGAGTTGACCAGCAGCTCCCCCGCGCCGCGTTCGATGGCCTCGCGGGCCCAGTCGAGGGCGTCCAGGGAGGTCTCGGTGCGCCCGCCGTGCGTGGTCACGGCGAATCCGGAGGCCGTGCGCGGACTGCGCTTGATGTCGAGCGAGAGCACCAGCACCTGGGCGCCGAAGCGGTCAGCGATCTCGCCGATCAGAGCCGGACGGGCGATCGCCGCGGAGTTCACCCCGACCTTGTCGGCGCCGACGCCCTGCAGGCGGGCCACGTCGTCGACCGAGCGGACGCCGCCACCGACGGTGAGCGGCACGAAGACCTCTTCGGCGGTGCGGCGCACCACGTCGTAAGTGGTGGCGCGCTCATCGACGGTCGCGGTCACGTCGAGGAAGGTGATCTCGTCGGCGCCCTGCGCGGCATAGTGCCGGGCGAGCTCGACCGGATCGCCCATATCGCGCAGGTTCTCGAAGTTCACGCCCTTGACGACGCGGCCGGCGGCCACATCGAGACACGGGATGACGCGCGCGGTGAGCGACATCAGAGCCTCGCGGCGTGGATCGCGGTGACGAGGATGGCCCGTGCGCCGAGCGCGTAGAGCTGGTCCATCACCTGGTTCATGCCACGGCGCGGGATCATCACCCGCACGGCGACCCAGGCCGGGTCCCGCAGCGGCGACACCGTCGGGGACTCGCGCCCTGGCGCGATCGCGGCCGCCTGCTCGACGAGATCGGCCGGCAGGTCGTAGTCCAGCAGCACGAACCGGTGGGCGACCATGACGCCGCGGAGGCGGCGCAGCAGCTTCTCGGTGCCCTCGGCGTCGCCGGGGCGGCTGATCAGCACCGCTTCGGACTCGATGATCACCGGGCCGAAGATCTCCAGACCCGCCTGGCGCAGCGTGGTGCCGGTCTCCACGACATCGGCGATGGCGTCGGCGACGCCCAGGCGCACGGCCGATTCGACGGCGCCGTCGAGCGGCACGAGCTCCGCGGTGACGCCGTGCTCGCGCAGGTAGTCGTCGACGAGCCCCGGGTAGGCGGAGGCGACGCGCACGCCGTTGAGGTCCTCCAGGGTCTTGAACCGTCCGGGCGGGGCGGCGAAGCGGAACGTCGAACGGGCGAAGCCGAGCTGCTCGATCTCACGGGCGTCCGGGCGGCGCACATCGCGCAGCAGGTCGCGTCCTGTGATGCCGACGTCCAGCGCGCCCGAGGCGACGTAGGTGGCGATGTCGCGAGGACGGAGGAAGAAGAATTCGACGTCGTTGTCGGCGTCGATCACGTGCAGGGTCTTGGTGTCGCGGCGGCCGGCGTATCCGGCTTCGGCGAGCATCTCGGCGGCGGTCTCGGACAGCGATCCCTTGTTCGGGACGGCAATGCGCAGCATGGGAGGTCTTTCGTTCGAAGCGATCTGTGTGCGAAAGGAGCCCCGTCGGGGCGCCTCACAGATGTCGGTAGACGTTCTCCAGGGTCATTCCCTTGGCCAGCATCAGCACCTGCAGGTGGTACAGCAGCTGGGAGATCTCCTCGGCCGCAGCCTCGTCGCTCTCGTACTCTGCGGCCATCCACACTTCGGCCGCCTCTTCCACGATCTTCTTGCCGATCGTGTGCACGCCCGCGTCGAGCTCGCGCACCGTCCCGGATCCCTCCGGGCGCTCGGCCGCCTTGCGGCTCAGCTCGGCGAACAGTTCGTCGAAGGTCTTCACCCTCCCAGGCTACCGGCTCGTGCGAGACCCCGGAGCCGCGTGACGGCGGCTTCGATGTCGCGGGAGCCGTAGACGGCGGATCCGGCGACGAACGTATCGGCGCCTGCGGCAGCGGCCTGCGCGATCGTCGCATCCGAGATCCCGCCGTCCACCTGCAGCCAGACGTCGGAGCCGCGCCGCTTCGCCTCGTCGGCCAGGGCTCGCAGCTTGGGCATCGTCTCGGGCATGAAGCCCTGCCCGCCGAAGCCGGGCTCCACGGTCATCACGAGAATCTGGTCGAACTCGCCGAGGATGTCGTAGAGCGGTTCCGCCGCCGTGCCCGGCTTGATCGCGACGCCCGCCCTGGCGCCGATGCTGCGCAGGGCGCGTGCGAGGGCGACGGGGTCGGACGCCGCCTCGAGGTGGAAGGTGACGCTCGCCGCACCCAGTTCCGCATAGCCCGGCGCCCAGCGGTCCGGATCCGTGATCATCAGGTGCACGTCGAGCGGGATCGGGCTCGTCGCCTGGATGCGCTCGACCATCTGCGGCCCGAAGGTGAGGTTGGGCACGAAGTGGTTGTCCATCACATCCACGTGCGCGAAGTCGGCCGTCGCGATGCGGGCGAGATCCGCCTGCATGTTCACGAAGTCGGCGGCGAGGATCGAGGGATTGATCCGGGGGGCTGCGGGCAGTTCGGCGCGGGATGCGGGCATGCGCCCATTATCCCGGTGCCCGCCGCCGCGATCGTACCGATGCCGCCGTCCGATCGCGGTTCAGGCGTCCTTGACGAGCAGCGACAGGAACATCGCGTCGGTGCCGTGCCGGTGCGGCCAGAGCTGCGCGTGACCGGATCCGTTCGACGGCTCCGGCAGATCGATCGGCTGCTGCGACACGGCACCGAGTGCCTCACGGGCATCGAGCTCGTGCACGTCGTCCCGGTCGCGGAGCACAGTCTGCACGACCGCTGCGGTCTCGGCCAGGTGCGGGGAGCACGTGACGTAGGCGAGGATCCCGCCGGGCTTCAGCGCGCCGAGGGCAGCCGAGAGCAGCTCCTCCTGCAACGCGGCGAGTTCGGGGACGTCGGCGGCGGTCTTGCGCCAGCGCGCCTCCGGGCGGCGCCGCAGCGCTCCGAGTCCCGTGCACGGCGCATCGAGCAGGATCCGGTCATAGGCTGCAGGGCGCTCGGCGGCGAGCACGCGGCCGTCCTCCTCGGCGACCTCGACGTGCAGCGGCACCGCGGCGACTGCCTTGCGCACCAGTCCCGCCCTGGCGGGCGCCACCTCGTTCGCGTCGAGTGTCGCCCCGCTGCGCAGCGCCTCCGCGGCGAGCAGGGCGGTCTTGCCGCCGGGGCCGGCGCAGAGATCCAGCCAGCGCTCCCCCGCCGCCACAGGCCGGACGCCGACGAGCGCGAGGGCGACGAGCTGCGACCCCTCGTCCTGCACGCGCACCCTGCCCTTGTTCGCGGCGACGGTCGCTCCGGGGTCTCCGCCTTCGGATCCGAACGCCGTCGGTGCGTACGGCCGCCGGGGCTCGCGCGGTTCCGCAAGTCCGGGCAGCGCGACGAGCGTGACCTCGGGAGCCACGTTGTCCGCCGCGAGAAGCTCCTCGAGCTCGTCCTCCCGCCCCTCGGCCGCGAGAGCACGGCGCAGGGCACGGATGATCCAGACCGGATGCGCGTAGCGGAGCCCCAGGCGCTCGTCGTCGGAGCGCGCCGCGGCCGTGACGGCGTCGAACCATTCCTCCTGCGTGCGCGCGGCGACCTTGCGCAGCACCGCGTTCGCGAACCCCGACGCGCCGCGCCCACTCTCCAGGGCCACCAGATTCACCGACTCGTTGACGGCCGCGTGCGTCGCGACCCGGGTGGCGAGGATCTGGTGCGCACCGAGGCGGAGGGCGTCGAGCACCGGAGCATCAATGCCGGCGACTTCGCGTCCGGCCGCGGCGGCGATGATGGCGTCGTATGTGCCCAGACGGCGCAGCGTCCCGTATGTCAGCTCGGTCGCGAAGGCCGCGTCCGCAGCGTTCAGTCCCGCATCGCGGATCGCCCCCGGCAGCAGCAGATTGGCGTAGGCATCGGAGGTGCTGACAGCGCGGATCACGTCGTACGCGACGCGACGCGCAGGCTGCACGTCGCGGGGACGCGCGTTCCGCGACGCCGAGTGCTGCGTCGCTCCGCCGGTGTTCTGCCGGCGCGGTGCGCCCTGACCGTCCGCGCGCCGCTTCGGGCCCCGGCGGCCGTCGCCGTGCTGCCGTCCCTGTCCGCTCATCGTGCGTCGCTCTGCTCGCTCGAGGGCGCGGCGGCGTCGAACCGCACGGTCTCGCCGTCGCTGGCCCGCAGGCCGCGGAACCAGTCCGCGGCGGCCATCGCGGCCTTCCCCGCAGGTTGCACGCGCACGAGCAGCAGTGGCGCGCTGCCGGTGCCCACGAGCACGCCGCCCTTGATCCCGTGCAATACGCCCGGCGCCAGCGGATCCGCATCATGCGTCCGCGCGAGCTCGCGCACCTTCAGCGGCGCCCCGTCGATGGCCGTGTGCGCACCCGGCTCGCTGGTGACGCCGCGGTAACGGGCGAACACCATGTCGGCGGGCTCGGTCCAGTCCAGCAGGCCGTCCTCGAGGCCGAGCTTCGCCGCGTGCGTGGGTTCGCCCTGCTGCGGCACGGGGCGAGCGGTGCCACCGGCGATGGCGCCGACGGCTTCCGCGGTGAGCCCGGCACCGTCGATGGCGAGGGAGGCGAGCGCGTCGTCCGCGGTGGCGTCGCCGGCTACGGGGTACACCCGCATCGCGTGCACGTCCCCCGCGTCGAGCGCAGGGACGAGCTGGAACACCGTGGCGCCCAGCTCCGCGTCCCCCGCGATGAGCGCCCGCTGCACCGGGGCGGCCCCGCGCCAGGCCGGCAGCAGGGAGAAGTGCAGGTTGATCCAGCCGTGCTCGGGGGCGCTCAGCAGGGGTTCGCGCACGAGGCCGCCGTAGGCGACGATGACACCGAGTTCGGGGCGCAGCGCCGTGATCCGACCCGTCGCCTCCTCGTCCAGGCGCGCGGCCTTGATCACCGGGATCCCGAGCGCATCGGCCTCCTGCGCGACCGGCGAAGGGGTGAGTATCCGCTTGCGCCCGAGCGGCGCGTCGGGGCGGGTCACGACCGCGACGATCTCGTGCTCGCCGGCGAGGCGACGGAGGGTGGGTACGGCGGCCGCCGGAGTGCCGGCGAAGACGAGACGCATGAGGGTCCTTCGAAGGTGCTGCGGGTTGTTCGAGACGAACGGGGTGGATCGGGTGGTTCAGAGGTCGGGTTCGGTGACGTCGAGCCTCACCGAGAGCGTAGTCCGTGGGGTCCTGCCACGGGCTCGGCGACGGCCCATCGCCTCGGCGATCACGGCGGCGCGGAGGGCGCCCGCCACGCGCGCGCCCTCGGCGTAGGGGAACCGCACGAGCGCGCGCTCCCGGCCGTCGTCGTCGCCTTCGATCGGTACGGGCCCCAGCACGGCGTCCGGCGGCAGCTGCAGCGCGGCGATGTCGTCGAGGGCGCGACGGATGGCGGCGCCGGTGCCCTCGACCTGGGCGACGCGCACGGACGGCGGCATGCGCAGCGGCGCGCGCTCGGCGAGCTCCGTCCGCGCGTACGACGCCTGGGACCAGGTCGCAAGAGCACGAGCCACGGCACCGTCGACGCCGACGAGATGGATCGGCGCTCCGGGCGCGGCGAGGGCGGCCGCGTTCGACCACCAGCGCAGGCAGGACTCCCCGATCCGCAGCTCCGGCGCCTGCAGCATCCGGGAGCCGTCGAGCAGCACGACCGCCCGGTAGCCTCCCTCGGCCAGAGGCTCGGCGCCGCGGGTCGCGACGACGAGGGCCGGCTTCGCGTCGACACGGACCACCGGATGGTTGCCGTCGGCGACGATCACGCGGATCCCCGGGAACGCGCGCCCCAGCTCCTCCGCGGTCCGCTCACTGCCGGATGCGGCAAGACGCACCTTCTCCCCGCCGCAGGAGCTGCACGCCCAGAGGCGCGCCCCGCGTCCGCACCAGGCGCACACCGGTGTCGCCCCGCGATGTGCGGCACCGAGCGGCCCTCCGCAGGCTCGGCAGCGGGCCGGCGCGCGACACGACGCGCACACGAGCGTCGGCGAGAACCCCGGTCGCGCCACCTGCAGCAGCACAGGTCCGGTCGCGGCGGCCTCCCGTGCCGTGAGGAACGCCCGGGACGGCAGGCGTTGACCGCGCCGGTCCAGATCCTCGGTGGAGTCCAGGACCACGCGCGGCAGCTGCCGCTTGGCGGCCGTGATCGCCCGGATCCACCCGGTCTCGACCAAGCGCTCCACGTCGGTCGTGCGGGTGTGGCCGGCGAACAAGAGGGCGGATCCCTCCTGCTCCTGCCGCAGCAGTGCGACATCTCGGGGATGCGCACCGGGCGCGAGCGGCTCGGCCAGCAGCCCGTCGCCGTCGTCCCACAGCATCACCAGGCCCGCTCGCACCGGGGCGTACACGGCGGAGCGGTTGCCGACCACGATGCAGGGGGCGTCCTCGAGCGTGCGGAGGTACGCGCGGTAGCGGTCGGGGCCCGTCTGCCGGGAGTCGAGGCGGGCGATGGGGGCGTCGGGCGCGAGCACGTCGAGGGCGGCGAGCAGCAGGTCGAGGTCGCGGTAGTCGGGGACGACCAGGATCGCCGAGGCGCCGCCCGCCAGCGTGTGCGCAGCCGCAGCGGCCAGCAACCGGGTCCACTCCGGCAGATCGTCGGAGGCCAGGCGCGGGATCGCCTCCACGGCCGCCCGGCCGGAGTCCGCGAGCACATCGGCGAGACCGGCGTACCGCGCGATCGTCTCGGAGACGGCGGGGACCGTCGCCTGCGCGGTTGCGGCACTGTCGCCCTCCGCTTCCCCGGCTGCCGCCAGCCATGCCTTCTCCACGCGGACCTGTCGCTTGGGCACGATCAGCCGCAGCACATCGGATGCGCTGCCTGCGGCGCGGTCCGCCACGCGACGGGCGAGGGTGCAGAGCGACTCGGGCAGCACCTGGGCGCGGGACACCACGGCGTCGACCTCCGCCAGTGTCCGGGCGTCGTCGTCCTCCGTGGCCACCTCGACCAGGTAACCGTCGATGACGCGCCCCGCGGAACGCAGCGGAACCCGTACCCGCACCCCCGGCAGGGCATCATCGATCAGCTCCGCCGGGATGGCGTAGTCGAACAGTCGATCCAGCTGCGGGACCGGCGAGTCCAGCAGTACGCGGGCGATCGGCCGGGGCACGAGCGGAGCCTGCGGGTGAACGGGGTCGATCAGAGTCCGGCGGCGCGGCGCAGGTCGTCGGCGCGCGTCGTCTGCTCCCAGGTGAACGTCGGCAGCTCACGGCCGAAGTGCCCGTATGCGGCGGTGGCGGCGTAGATCGGGCGCAGCAGATCCAGCTCCTCGATGATCGCCTGCGGGCGCAGGTCGAACACCGAGCGGATCGCGCGGGTGATCGTCTCGTCGTCCACGGCGCCGGTGCCGAACGTCTCGACGTACAGCCCCACGGGCTGCGCCACGCCGATCGCGTACGCGACCTGCACCTCGAGCCGATCGGCGAGCCCCGCCGCGACCGCGTTCTTGGCGACCCAGCGCATCGCGTAGGCACCCGAACGGTCGACCTTGGACGGGTCCTTGCCGCTGAAGGCGCCGCCCCCGTGCCGCGACGCGCCGCCGTAGGTGTCGATGATGATCTTGCGACCCGTCAGCCCCGCATCGCCCTTCGGACCTCCGGTCACGAAGGGGCCGGCCGGGTTGATGTAGTGCGTGACGCCATCGAGGTCGAGGCCCGTCGTCGCGAGGACGGGGTCGATCACGTGCTCGCGGACGAGCGCCTTGAGCTCCTCCTGGGAGATCTCCGGGTTGTGCTGAGTGGACAGCACCACCGCGTCGACCGTCTTCGGGGTGAAGCCGTCGTAGCCCAGCGTCACCTGGGTCTTGCCATCGGGACGCAGGAACGGCAGCGTGCCGTCGCGGCGCACCTCGGTCAGGCGCTCCGCCAGGCGATGCGCGGTCCACGCCGCCATCGGCATGAGCTGCGGGGTCTCGGTCGTGGCGAAGCCGAACATGATGCCCTGATCGCCCGCGCCCAGGAGATCGCGCGGGTCGGAGGAGCCGCCCTCGCGGTGCTCGTGCGCCTGGTCGACGCCGCTCGCGATGTCCGCCGACTGCTCCCCGACCGAGACGCTCACGCCGCAGGAGGAGCCGTCGAATCCGGTGTCGCTCGAGGTGTAGCCGATGCCGTTGACGACGTCGCGGACGATCGTGGGGATGTCGACGTAGCCCGAGGTCCGGATCTCGCCGGCGACGTGCACGAGGCCCGTGGTGACGAGCGTCTCCACCGCGACGCGTGCTCCGGTGTCCACCGTGAGCAGGCCGTCCAGGATCGAGTCGGAGATCTGGTCGCAGATCTTGTCGGGGTGCCCCTCGGTGACGGACTCGGAGGTGAACAGACGCAGCGCGCTCATCGGTGCTCCTTGGTGTGGAGGGCGGTCGGGCGGGACGGGTTGCGCCCCTGGCAACAGGTTGGTGCGCCCATGCCCAGTATGGACGGAGCCGCCGACATCCACGGACGGGATGACGGCGGCTCCCTTGCGTCGTGCCGGCGGAGAGTCAGCTCACTCCGCGTGGCGGATGCGGAGCTTGTCCTCGTTGATCTCGTGCAGCGCGATGGTCAGCGGCTTGTCCTCGACGGAGGAGTCGACCAGCGGACCCACGTTGTCGAACAGGTTGCCCTCGTGCAGGTCGGAGTAGTAGTCGTTGATCTGGCGCGCGCGCTTGGACGCATAGATGACGAGCTCGTACTTGGACTCGACGCGGTCGAGCAGGTTGTCGATGGGCGGGTCGATGATGCCGTTGTTGTGTCCGGCCATGGTGGACCTCCTGTTGGTGGGATGTTCGGCGACGCATGTCGCGAAGAATTCGGGCGTGCGCGCCCTTCGAGCCCTTCGACAGGCTCAGGAACCGGATGGATCCGTCAGCGCGCAGACGCCGAAGACAATTCTACGACCTCGCGGGCGGCCGTGGCGACGTCCTCGTTCACGACGCGGTGATCGAACTCCGATTGAGAGGCCAGTTCGACCTTCGCGGTGCGCAGACGCCGGGCACGCTCCTCGGCGTCCTCCGTGCCGCGACCGACCAGACGCTGCACGAGCTCGTCCCAGGACGGCGGCAGCAGGAACACGAGGTTCGCGGAGGGATCCGCAGCCCGCACCTGACGGGCGCCCTGCAGGTCGATCTCCAGCAGGACGGTCTTGCCCTCGGCCAGGGCCGCATCGATGGGCCGGCGCGGAGTGCCGTAGCGGAACCGGTTGTGCACGGTGGCGTGCTCGAGCAGCTCGCCCGCGGCGATCATGCGATCGAATTCGGCGTCGTCCACGAAGAAGTAGTGCACGCCGTCCTGCTCCCCCGGGCGCGGTGCGCGCGTGGTCGCGGAGACGGAGAGGTGGATCTCGGGGTGATTCTCGCGGATGTGCGCGGCCACCGTGCCCTTGCCCACCGCAGTGGGTCCGGCCAGCACGAGCAGCCGGCTCCGGCCGGCGCGGGGCACGGGCTGCGGGAAGCGCGTGTCGACCCAGTGACGCAGCGCCTGCTGCTGCCGCGACCCGAGGCCCCCGAGCCGCTTGACCGGGGAGATCTGCAGGTCGGCGAGGATGCGATCGCGCTTGCCCGCGCCGATCGCGGGCAGAGCCGTCAGGAAGTCCGGGACGCGCAGCGTTCCCGCTGTGGAATGCGGGTCGGCCGCGGCCGCGGCCAGCACGTCCTGCGGCGCGGTCACCCGCATGGTGAGATCGCGTTTCAGCGATGCGCGCGCGCGGCGGCGTTCGACCGCTCGACGAGCGGCGGCGACGCGATCGACCTCGGGGACTGCGCGTCCTGCCGGTTCAACCACCCATGACCTCCTGGTAGCGCGCGGCGCGCTCTTCGATCGTCGCTGCGATCCGGTCCGGACCAGCGGACAGGATGCTCCGGCTTTCGGAAGCCAGGACGTTACCTGCCAGCGTACCGAATCTCGAGCGCAGATCCGCGGGTGTCGCGCCCTGCGCGCCGAATCCCGGGGCCAGCAGCGGCACCGTGCGCAGCGTCTCATCGTCCAGGCCGAAATCCTCTCGGTCGATGGTCGCCCCGACCACCAGGCCGACGGATCCGAGCCCGCCCTGCGGTGAGTCGTACGCCGTCACATCCCGGGTGATGCGCAGCGCGGTGGTCTCCCCCGGCGTGACAGCGAGCGCTGCCGGCACGAGCGCCTGCTGCACCGGCGCCCCCTCGGGGTTGCTCGTCGCGGCGAGCACGAAGACGCCCTTGCCCGCGAGAAGCGCGCGCGTGATCGCCTCAGCGAGCGACCCGCCGCCGAGGTAGGGGCTGATCGTGAGCGCGTCGGCCTCGAGCGGTGAGCCCGGCTCGAGCCATGCCTGCGCGTATCCGGCCATGGTGGTGCCGATGTCGCCGCGCTTCGCGTCGGCGACGACCAGGAGCCCCGCCGCACGCGCCGCCGACATCACGTCTTCGAGCGCGGCGAACCCCCGGGATCCGAAGCGCTCGAAGAACGACACCTGCGGCTTGACGATGCCGACGCGCCCCGCGGCGGCCTCGACCGTCGCGAGTCCGAACGCCCGCACGCCGTCGGCCGTCTGAGGCAGGCCCCAGGCGTCCAGCAGCGCCTCATGCGGGTCGATCCCCACGCACAGCGGACCGTGCGTGTCGAGCGCCTTGCGCAGCCGCGCTCCGAAGGATGTCACTGTCACGCGCGCGCCAGCCGGTCCTGGGCGTACTCCTGGAGGCTCCGCACCTCGAAGCCCTTGTCCGCCGCGTCCATTCCGCTCACGGCCGCGCCGAGCGTCGCGATCGTCGTGAACAGCGCCTTGTCCGCGGCGACCGCGGCCGCGCGGATCTCGTAGCCGTCGGCGCGTGCGGCCCCGCCGGAGGGCGTGTTAACGATGATGTCGATCGCGCCCTGGTCGATCAGGTCGACGATGTTCGTCTCGCCACTCGCCTGGGTCTCGCTGTACTTCTCGACGACGGTCACCGGGATGCCGTTGCGGGACAGGATCTCGGCCGTGCCCGTGGTCGCCACGATCGTGAAGCCGAGCTGGTGCAGCCGGTGCGCGGGCAGGATCACCGAGCGCTTGTCGGCGTCGGCGACCGAGATGAACACGGTGCCGGACGTCGGGGTGCCGCCGTAGGCCGCGGCCTGGCTCTTCGCGAACGCGGTCGGGAAGTCGCGGTCGATGCCCATCACCTCGCCGGTCGAGCGCATCTCCGGCCCGAGGATCGAGTCGACGATGCGGCCGTCCTTGGTGCGGAACCGCTTGAACGGCAGCACGGCCTCCTTGACCGAGACGGGCGAGCCGAGCGGCACGCGGGAGCCGTCGACCGGCGGCAGCATCCCCTCGTCCTTGAGCTCGGCGATCGTGGATCCGGACAGGATCCGGCTCGCCGCCTTCGCGAGCGGGATCCCGAGCGCCTTCGAGACGAACGGCACGGTACGGCTCGCGCGCGGGTTCGCCTCGATGACGTAGAGCACGCCGGCGCTGATCGCGAACTGCACGTTGAGCAGGCCCCGCACGCCGACGCCCTCGGCGATGGCCAGGGTGGCGGTGCGCACGCGGTCGATGTCGGAGCGGCCGAGCGAGACCGGCGGCAGCGTGCAGCTCGAGTCGCCGGAGTGGATGCCGGCCTCCTCGAGGTGCTCCATGACGCCGCCGATGTAGAGCTCCACGCCGTCGTACAGCGCGTCCACGTCGATCTCGATCGCGTCGTCGAGGAAGCGGTCCACGAGCAGGGGCTTGCCCTCCTCGATGATGACCTCGCCCGCGGTGCGCACGAAGTAGTCGCGCAGCGCCGGGGTGTCGTAGACGATCTCCATGCCGCGGCCGCCGAGCACGAAGCTGGGGCGGACGAGCACCGGGTAGCCGATCTCCTCGGCCACCGCGACCGCGCCCTCGACGTCGATCGCGGTGCCGTTGCGGGGCGCGACCAGACCGGCCGCGTCCAGCAGCCGGGAGAACAGCTCCCGCTCCTCGGCGAGGTCGATCGCCTCCGGGCTGGTGCCGAGCACGGTGTATCCCGCCGCCTCGATCCCCTTCGCGAGTCCGAGCGGGGTCTGCCCGCCGAGCTGGCAGACGACGCCGAGGATGGTGCCGGACTGCGCTTCGGCGTGCAGCACCTCGAGCACGTCCTCCAGGGTGAGCGGCTCGAAGTACAGCCGGTCGCTGGTGTCGTAGTCGGTGGAGACGGTCTCCGGGTTGCAGTTGACCATGACCGTCTCGTACCCGGCGGCGGACAGCGCGAAGGACGCGTGCACGCAGGAGTAGTCGAACTCGACGCCCTGGCCGATGCGGTTCGGCCCGGATCCGATGATGACGACCTTGGTCCGGTCGCTCGGGGTGACCTCGGTCTCGCTGTCGTAGCTGGAGTAGTGGTACGGCGTGAGGGCCGGGAACTCGCCGGCGCAGGTGTCCACGGTCTTGTAGACGGGCCGGATCCCGAGCCCGTGCCGGACGCCGCGCACCTCGGCCTCGGTGAGCCCGCGGAGCTCGGCGAACTGCACGTCCGAGAAGCCGTGGTCCTTGCCGAGGCGGATCGTGGCGGCGTCGAGCTCGGGCGCGGTGCGGATCTGCTCGGCGACCTCGTTGATGAGCACCATCTGGTCGATGAACCAGGGGTCGATCGCCGTGGCCTCGAACGCCTGCTCGATCGTGGCGCCCTTGCGCAGCGCCTGCTGCAGCACGACGATGCGCCCGTCGGTCGGCGTCTTGGAGATCTCGAGGAGCTCCTCGACGCTTCGGCTTTCGGGACCCCAGTGGAACGAGGATCCGCGCTTCTCGAGCGAGCGGAGCGCCTTCTGCAGCGCCGTCGTGTAGTTGCGGCCGATCGCCATGGCCTCGCCGACCGACTTCATGGTCGTGGTGAGCGTCGCGTCGGCGGCCGGGAACTTCTCGAACGCGAACCGCGGGGCCTTGACGACGACGTAATCGAGCGTGGGCTCGAAGCTCGCCGGGGTCACGCCCGTGATGTCGTTCGGGATCTCGTCCAGGCGATAGCCGAGCGCGAGTTTGGCGGCGAGCTTCGCGATCGGGAATCCGGTCGCCTTCGACGCGAGCGCCGAGGAGCGCGACACGCGGGGGTTCATCTCGATGACGATGACGCGGCCGTTCTCCGGGTTCACTGCGAACTGGATGTTGCAGCCGCCGGTGTCGACGCCGACGGCGCGGATGATGTCGATGCCGATGTCGCGCAGGTTCTGGTACTCGCGATCGGTGAGCGTGAGCGCCGGGGCGACCGTGATCGAGTCGCCGGTGTGCACGCCGACTGGGTCGACGTTCTCGATCGAGCAGACGACGACCGTGTTGTCGGCCGTGTCGCGCATGAGTTCGAGCTCGTACTCCTTCCAACCGAGGATCGACTCCTCCAGGAGCACCTCGGTGGTCGGCGAGTCGTGCAGGCCGGCGCCGCCGATGCGGCGCAGGTCGCGTTCGTCGTACGCGAAGCCGGATCCGAGTCCGCCCATGGTGAACGAGGGGCGCACGACCAGCGGGTAGCCGAGCTTCTCGGCGCCTTCGAGCAGTTCGTCCATCGTGTGGCAGATCACGGACGCGGCGACGTCGGCGCCCGCATCGAGCACCAGCTGCTTGAAGATCTGGCGATCCTCGCCCTTCTGGATCGCCTCGACCTTCGCGCCGATGAGCTCGACGCCGTACTTCTCCAGGATCCCGCGCTCGTGCAGCGCCATGGCCGCGTTCAGCGCGGTCTGCCCGCCGAGGGTCGGCAGGATCGCGTCCGGTTTCTCCTTGGCGATGATCGTCTCGATCACCTCGGGGGTGATCGGCTCGATGTAGGTCGCGTCCGCGAAGTCGGGGTCGGTCATGATCGTGGCCGGGTTGGAGTTGACCAGGATGACGCGGACGCCGTCCTCGCGCAGGACGCGGCACGCCTGGGTGCCGGAGTAGTCGAACTCGCAGGCCTGACCGATGACGATCGGACCGGATCCGATGACGAGGACGGAGTGGATGTCGTCGCGCTTGGGCATTACTTGCTGTCCTTCGTGGAGAGGTGGGCGACGACGACGTCGCGGAAGCGGTCGAAGAGGTAGTTGGCGTCGTGGGGACCGGCCGCGGCCTCGGGGTGGTACTGCACCGAGAAGGCCGGGATGTCCAGGGCGCGGAGCCCCTCGACGACCTGGTCGTTGAGGCCGACGTGGCTGACCTCGACCTTGCCGTAGCCGTGGGGGCTGTCGAAGGAGCCCTCGATGGGCGCCTCGACGGCGAAGCCGTGGTTGTGCGCCGTGATCTCGACGCGGCCCGTGGCCTTGTCGAGCACCGGCTGGTTGATGCCGCGGTGGCCGAACGTGAGCTTGTAGGTGCCGAGCCCCAGGGCACGGCCGAACAGCTGGTTGCCGAAGCAGATGCCGAAGTACGGCAGACCCGCTTCCAGCACCTCGCGGAGCACCGCGACCTGGGCGTCGGACGCCGAGGGGTCGCCGGGACCGTTCGAGTAGAACACCGCGACCGGCTCGATCGCGGTGATGTCGGCGAACGTGGAGGCCTGCGGCAGCACGTGCACGTCGAACCCGCGGGCGGCGAGGTTGTCGAGCGTGGACTGCTTGACGCCGAGGTCGAGCACGGCGAGGTTGCCGATCCGCTCCGACGTCGCGGGCGTGACCTGTGCGGAGGTGACGGAGACCGCGGCGGAGAGGTTCTGCCCGGCCATCTCGGGCGCCTCCGCCACGCGGCGCAGTTGCTCATCCGCATCCAGCGCGGCGTCCGCACCGGAGAAGATGCCGCCGCGCATGGATCCGGCGGAGCGGATGTGCCGCGTGATCGCACGGGTGTCGATGCCGCTGATGCCGACGATCCCGTCGCGCACGAGGGTTTCATCGAGCGAGGCGTTCGCGCGCCAGTTCGACACGACCCGCGAGGGGTCGCGCACGATGTAGCCGGCGACCCAGATGCGGCGGGACTCGGGGTCCTCGTCGTTCATTCCGGTGTTGCCGATGTGCGGCGCGGTCTGCAGCACGATCTGTCCGGCGTAGGACGGGTCGGTGAGCGTCTCCTGGTAGCCGGACATGCCGGTGGCGAAGACGACCTCGCCCAGGGCGGTTCCGGTCGCGCCGTAGGCGCGTCCGACGTGGCGGGTGCCGTCCTCGAGGACGAGCACGGCGGAGTCGTGAGGAAGGGTCATGCGGATTCTCCAGTCTCGGAGGCAGCGCAGAGGCGCTGAAGGTCGGTGAGCGCGGCGCCTGCGGCATCGGTGTTGCCCAGGTCGCCGGTGATGCGGAGATAGCTGTCGACGACGGTGCCGTCGTCCGTGCGCCAGACCAGGCGGATCAGCCCGCCCGGTTCGACGACCCGGTCGATCGTGACCGTCGCGCGGTCGGCGCCGAGCAGCCGCGCCGAGGCGAGGAACACCGTCGGCGAGCCGTCCAGGCTCAGCGCCGCGCCGCGGTCGGTGATGGTGAGCTCGCCCCGTGCTCGATACACGAGTGGGCGCACCGCGAGGCGCTCGAGCGAGTGGTCGTGCCGGGTGGTCGCGACGTAGAGCGTCTCGTAGCGCGCCTGGACCTCGGCGTGCTCGGGAACCCCGATCGGTGCCGCGAGGCCGGAGTCGCGCCGCAGCCGGGCGCGCCACGCCCAGACTCCGGCGAGGATGAGCAGCACGGCGACCCCGAGGACGACCGCGCCGGCGACCTGCTGATTCACGAGCCGAGCTCCACGAGCACGCCGTCGGCGAGCGTCGCGTACCCGCGATGCACGGTCCAGAGGACCTTGCCCGGCAGGTCGCGACCGAGGTACGGCGAGTTCGTGCTCTGGCCGTGCAGGTCCGCCTCGGCGAACACTCCTTGCGCAGCGGCGTCGTAGAGCGTGAACTCGGCCGGCTGCCCGGCGGCGATCGGCGTGCCGTGCCCGGCGAGGGATCCGATCCGCGCCGGAGCGGAGCTCATGACGCGGGCGACATCGGTCCAGTCCAGCAGTCCGGTCTGCACCATGGCCTGGTGCACGACCCGCAGCGCGGACTCCAGGCCGACCATGCCGTTCGCGGCGGCCTGCCATTCGCAGGCCTTCGCCTCGCTCGGGTGCGGAGCGTGGTCGGTGGCGACGATGTCGATCGTGCCGTCGGCGAGGCCCTCACGCACGGCGAGCACGTCCTCCTGGGTGCGCAGCGGCGGGTTGACCTTGAATCGCGCGTCGTAGCCGCGCGCCAGCTCGTCGGTCAGCAGCAGGTGGTGCGGGGTGACCTCGGCGGTCACCGCCACGCCGCGCTTCTTCGCCCAGCGGATGAGCTCGACGGATCCGGCGGTGGACAGGTGGCAGACGTGCAGCCGGGATCCGACGTGCTCCGCGAGCAGGATGTCGCGCGCGATGATCGACTCCTCGGCGACCGCCGGCCAGCCCGCGAGGCCCAGTTCCGCCGATACGGCGCCCTCGTTCAGCTGCGCGCCCTCGGTGAGCCGCGGGTCCTGCGCGTGCTGCGCGATCACCCCGTCGAAGGCCTTCACGTACTCGAGCGCGCGGCGCATGATGAGCGGGTCCCAGACGCAGAAGCCGTCGTCGCTGAAGACCCGGACGTTCGCGCGGGACGAGGCCATGGCGCCGAGCTCGGCGAGCCGCTCCCCCTTCTGCCCGACGGTGACCGCGCCGATCGGCTGCACCGTGGCGTAGCCGGCGGCCTCGCCGAGGGCGAGCTCCTGCTCGACGACGCCCGCCGAATCGGCGACGGGTGAGGTGTTGGGCATCGCGAACACGGCGGTGAAGCCGCCGGCGGCGGCAGCGCGGGTGCCGGACAGCACGGTCTCGCTCGCCTCGAAGCCGGGCTCACGCAGGTGCGTGTGCAGGTCGACGAGGCCGGGCAGCGCGACCAGTCCGTCGGCGTCGACGACGCGGGCGCCTGCGGCGGAGAGGCCGGCGCCGACTTCGGCGATCCGTCCGTCCTGGACGAGGATGTCCGCGGAATCGGCGCCAAGGATCTTCGCGCCTCGGAAGAGCAGGCTCTCGGTCATCGGTCTCCTCGATTCATTTGAAACTCCTCGGTCCCTGAGCCGGTCCCTGTTCTGACGGGCTCAGAGCGCTCCCCGGCCAGCAGCATGTACAGCGCCGCCATCCGCACCGAGACCCCGTTCGCGACCTGCTCCAGCACGGTGGAGCGGGCGGAATCGGCGGCGTCGGAAGAGATCTCCAGTCCGCGGTTCATCGGGCCGGGGTGCATCACGATCGTATCCTCGGGCAGCCGCCGCAGCCGGGCTGCGTCGAGCCCCCAGCGGCGGGCGTACTCGCGCTCGCTCGGGAAGAAGGCCGCGTGCATGCGCTCGAGCTGGATGCGCAGCATCATCACGGCGTCCGGCTCCTCGGCCAGCGCCGTGTCGAGGTCGTACAGCACCCGCGCCGGCCATGCGGTGACGTCCTGCGGGATCAGCGTCGGCGGGGTGACCAGGGTGACCTCCGCGCCGAGCGTCGCGAGCAGCCACACGTTGGAGCGGGCGACGCGGGAGTGCAGCACGTCGCCGACGATCACGACCCGTACTCCGCTGAGATCGCGGCCGCGGCTGTCCGCGCCGAACCGGCGCTTGCGCATCGTGTACGCGTCGAGCAGTGCCTGCGTCGGGTGCTCATGGGTGCCGTCGCCGGCGTTCACGACGCCGGCCGAGATCCAGCCGCTCGTAGCGAGAGTGCGGGGCGCGCCGGACGCGGGGTGGCGCACGACCACGGCGTCGGCGCCGATCGCCTCCAGCGTCTGCGCGGTGTCCTTGAGGCTCTCGCCCTTGGAGACGCTGGACCCCTTGGCGGCGAAGTTGATCACGTCGGCGGAGAGGCGCTTGGCGGCGGCCTCGAACGAGATGCGCGTGCGGGTGGAGTCCTCGAAGAAAAGATTCACCACGGTCTTGCCGCGCAGCGTCGGGAGCTTCTTCACCTCGCGGGACTGGGTGTCGGCCATGTCCTCGGCGATGTCCAGGATCCGCATCGCGTCTTCGCGTGCAAGGGTGCGGGTGTCGAGCAGGTGCCTCATTCGTCCCCTCCCTCGATCGAGACGTACTCCTCGCCGTCGTCCTCGCGCAGGCGCACGTTGACACGCTCGCTGCGGGACGAGGGGATGTTCTTGCCGACGAAGTCGGGGCGGATCGGCAGTTCGCGATGCCCGCGGTCGACGAGGATCGCGAGGCGCACCACCGCGGGGCGGCCGATGGACTGCAGCGCGTCGAGGGCGGCGCGGATACTGCGTCCGGAGAAGAGCACGTCGTCGACGAGGACGACGGTCTTGCCGTCGATCCCGCCCGCGGGGATGTCGGTGCGGTGCGGGGATCGGGTCGGGTGCTTCGCCAGATCGTCGCGGAACAGCGTCACGTCCAGCGAGCCGACGGGGACGGCGGTCTGTGCGATCTCGGTGATCAGCAGCGCGAGGCGCTCGGCGAGAGGGACACCGCGGGTGGGGATGCCCAGGAGGACCAGATCCTCCGCTCCCCGGTTGGATTCGAGGATCTCGTGGGCGATGCGCGTCAAAGCGCGCCTGATGTCGGCTTCCTGCAGCACGATACGTGCGCTCATCTGCCGGCTCCCTTCTCCGCCTCACGGGACGGTGTTAAAGGTTGCTTCTGAGGATGACCTCAGTCTAGCCGAGGCAGCTCCCCGCCATGGACACGACGAGGCTCCGCGGAACTCAGGACGCTTCGCTGAGCACGGCGTCGGTCACCGGATCGATCTGCTTGGCGCGGATCGGATGACCTGCGGTGGAGAGGCATCGGCCCGTTTTCAGATCCCACTTCCAGTCGTGCATGCTGCAGGTCAGCACGCCGTCCTCATCGATGGATCCGGTGCGGGTGAGGTCGGCGCGCAGATGCGGGCACCGGCGCTGGACGACCCAGTCGCCGATCTCGGCGTCCTCGGTCTGATCCGTCTGCTCCTGATACCAGTTCTCGACGTACTCGATCCGGTCGACCGACAGGCACTTGAGGAAGGTGGTGAGGAACTCGTTGAACTTGCCGCTGCGGCCCACGGAGAACTGCATCGACAGGAAGATCGAGTTGGACCAGTCGATCTCGTGGTCGGCGATGTTCGTCGAGACCAGGTCTGCGGGGATCGTGTACCAGTAGATGCACTCCTCCCCCGCGTACTCGCGCACCTTCGCCTTCGGGAAGTCCACGACCATGTCCAGCTCGCCGATGCGGAACCGGACGTTGCCGCCGACGCCGAGGCGGATCGTGCGGGACTTCTTCAGCAGCGGCTCCCACCACTCCTTGATCGCGGCGAGCATCTCGTCGGGCGCAAGGATCGGCGAGCGACGTGCCTCTTCGTCGCGGATCTCCTGCTGCCGGCTTGCGCGCTGCTCCTCGAGGTAGTCCCACTTCTCGTCGAAGATGTGGCGCAGCTCATCCTCGGTGTACAGGGTCTGCTCGACCGACGCCACCTCGCGGTCCTCCAGCGTCACCACCGTGCCGGGCACGAACAGGTGCCCGTCGTACTGCGGGGCGAGCTCGTTCATGTGCGCGAGGAACTGCTTCTGGTCCGTGAAGATCGACTCGCCGTTGCGGCCGATCCCGTTGAAGTCGAAGAGCTCGTCGCGCAGGAACATCGGCGGGCCTGCCATCGGGAACACGTGCGGCGCGTCGACCTTCTCGATGTAGTACATCGCGCGCTTGTTCTGCGCCTCCCGCTTGAGGCGGGCGAAGTTCTGCTTGGCGTCGAGGGGCAGGTCGTAGACCATCGGCCACCAGATCGCGCCGGAGACCTGTGTGAAGTACGCGTCGGGCGTGCCGAACTTCAGCAGCTTCTCGAGGTCGAGCGGGTGCGAGTCGTTCTGATTCAGGACGGATCCCGAGCCGTCGTCCACGCTGAGCGACGAGTCTCCGATCGGGCCGTCGCTCGGGGCCCGCAGCGGCGTGATCATGATCTTGAGCGCGCCCCGCTCGATGACCTCGCCGGCAGGCGCGTAGGTGATGTTGTCATACCCCAGAGCGCGGAGATCCTTCTCCAGGTCGTCGGTCGGGTACTCCGGCAGGAGCACCTCGATGTCCTTGCGGATGTAGCGCTCGAGCAGGCGCGGGTCGAAGTGGTCGCGATGCCGGTGCGATACGTACAGGAAGTCGGCCTCGCGTCCGAAGCACTCCCAGTCGAGGCCGCGGTTGTCGGGGAACGGGAACCAGGAACCGTAGAAGGACGGGCCGAGGACGGGGTCGCAGATGATGTTCCCGCCGACCGTCTCGATGAACATCCCGGCATGCCCGAGTCCCGTGATCCGCATGTTTCTCCTCCTGTGTGGACCTGTCGATCCTACCGGGGCGATTCACGGCGGCCCTGGAGACGGCCCGTGCATAACCCGGATCCGAGCGCTGGCGGCGTCGGGCCTCAGCCGAGCAGTTCCCGGATGTCATCCGCGGTCAGGGTCTGCGCGAACAGATCCTCGTCGTCCAGCACCGCCGAGAACAGGCGCGCCTTTCGCTGCTGCAGCGCGAGCACCTTCTCCTCGATCGTGCCTTCGGCGATCATCCGGTACACGAAGACGCGGTTCTGCTGACCGATCCGGTGGGCGCGGTCGGCGGCCTGGGCCTCGGCCGCCGGGTTCCACCAGGGATCGAGCAGGAACACGTAGTCGGCCTCGGTGAGCGTGAGGCCCGTGCCGCCCGCCTTGAGGCTGAGCAGGAAGGCGTCCTGATCCCCCTCGCGAAACTCCTGGACCACGCGGTCCCGGTCCCTGGTCGATCCGTCGAGGTAAGAGATCCGCAGGCCGGCACGACGCAGGCGTTCGGCGGCGAGCCCGAGGAATGACGTGAACTGGCTGAACACGAGCGCCCGGTGTCCTTCGGCACGCAGTTCGAGCAGTCGCTCGACGAGCTCCTCGAGCTTGCGGGACGCGATGCCGGCGTCGTCGGGCTCGATCAGGCCGGGCGCCAGGCTCAGCATGCGCAGCATCGTGAGCGAGCGGAATACGATGAAGCGCTGCCGGTCGAGGTCCTCCAGCAGCCCGAGGATCTTCTGCCGTTCGCGCTGCAGCACCGTGTCGTAGCGATGGCGGTGCGCGGGGGCGAGCTCGACGCGCAGCACCTGCTCCTGCCGCTCGGGGAGGTCCCGGGCGACCAGCTCCTTCGTGCGGCGGATGAGGAACGGGCGGATCCGCCGTCGCAGCAGGTCGATGCGGGATCGACGGTACGGGGCGCCCTCGGCGTTCTCGGGCACCTTGCCCTGCTCGATCGGCTGGATGAAGTCCTCCCGGAACTTCCGCGCCGACGCGAACAAGCCTGGCGACGTCAGGCTGAGCAGCGCCCACAGCTCCCCCAGGCCGTTCTCCAGCGGTGTGCCTGTGGCGGCGTACACCGCCCCGGCGTCGAGCGCGGCGACTGCCTGATGCTGCCGGGTGGCCGGGTTCTTCACGTTCTGCGCTTCGTCGAGCACGACGCCCGACCACGGCCGGCGGGCGAACTCCTCCGCGTCCAGGCGCAGCAGCGTGTACGAGGTGACCACGAGGTCCGCACCGTCGATGTGCGCGGCCAGCTCGACCCCGTGCGCGCCCCGGGTGCGATCCACGATCGCGACCCGCATCCCGGGCGCGAACCGCTCCGCCTCGCGCTGCCAGACCGCAAGCACCGACGTGGGCGCGACGACGAGCCACGGGGCGTCTCCTTCGGCGGCATCCTCGCGGGCGTGCGCGATGAGCGCGAGCAGTTGCAGCGTCTTGCCGAGGCCCATGTCGTCGGCGAGGATGCCGCCGAGGCGGTGCTGCCACAGGCGCGCGAGCCGCGTGAAACCCTCACGCTGGTACGGGCGCAGCTCCGCGGTGATGGCGGCGGGCAGGGGAACCGGATCCTGGCCCGGATCGGCTCTGAGGCCTTCGACGGCGGCGCGCCAGGCCTGTGCGGGCACGGTCTCGTCGGCAAGATCCTCGAAGTCCTCCCAGAGCGTCACGTGGGTGCGCGCGATTCGCGGACCCGTCTCCCACTCCGCGAGCTCCGCGGCCTCGTCCAGCAGCTCCTTGAGCCGGTCGAAGGCGGGATGCCGCAGCGAGAACCAGGTGTTGTCGACGAGCTTGAGCTTGCCCTGCCGCAGGGCGAGCGCGCGGAACAACGGCTCGAACGGGATCGAGCGCCCGTCGATCCGCACCAGGATGCCGAGCTCGAACCAGTCCGGATCGGTGCTCTCCACCGTGCTGACGGTGATCGACGGATCGCCGGTGAGCTCCGCGTACGTGCGCGGCGTGCCGGTGCGCTCGACGACGAAGGCGCGTTCTTCCAGAGCCGGCACGAGGTGCGAGACGAACTCGGCCGCATCGGCGTCGCGCAGCGTGCCCGCCAGCGTGGGCGGCAGGCCGGTGACCTCGGTCCAAGCCGCGAGCACGGACGGACGCAGCCGCGCTTCCACGGCGCCGTCGCGCACCCCGGTCTCGGCGGCCCGCTCGTCGAGGGGGAAGCGCGCGTACCCCGGGTAGTCCCAGTGCAGCCGGTACGCCACGACGTCGTCGGGGCGGAAGTCGACCACGAGCAGCGGGACCGGTTTCGGCGGCGCCGGCAGCGTGACCCCGTGTCCCGCGCGCACGGCAGCGCCGCGCAGGAGCGTCGGATACCCATCCCGGAAGAACGCCTTCTTGTCGACCGGGGCGACGGTCAGTCCGGCCGGGGCTGCGAGGAGCGCCCGCACACCGTCGGTCAGCGCCACCTGCCCGAGCACGAGGTCGATCCTCTTGCCGACGACGCGATGCGCGTACACACCGCCGGATCCCAGCGCCTGTGTGGTCGCGGCGGGGAATGCCTCACCCGTGGCGTCGACCGCGCCGGAGAGCAGGAGCCCGCCGTGGCCGTCCGCCGCGATGTCCACCACGATCCGCAGCTCGTCGGACCACTGCAGACGGGTGCTGCGCTCCGTGGCGACCATGCGGATCCCCGCGTCTGCGGCCGATTGCAGGTGCGGCCACAGCAGCGGCGATGCCACGGGATCCAGCAGCAGCCAGTCCCCCGCCGTGCCGGACAGCAGCGAGTCGCGCGAGATGCTCAGCAGATCGGCGAACCAGCGGGAATGCGCCGCGTCGTATCGCGTGCCAGGGCGGCGAACCGCGTCCCAGTCGGCGTCCGCCTGCACCCAGGCGGATCCGGCGTCGTTGCGCCTCAGCGGACGGACGGCGAGGAACAGCTCGCCCGGATCCTTGACCAGATCCCGTGCGGTGGCGGTGCGCAGCGGTCGTGCGGCCCAGTGCCGTGCGTCTGCACGATCACGTCGACGCAGTTCGACGCCGAGCGCCAGTGGCACCCCGCTCGCCCGCGCGGACGGCAGCAGTACGCGCCAGTCGTCGGCGTCAGCGGAGGTCATGATCATCCATCCTCCCCTGCGCCGCCGACATCCGAGACCGCGGAGACGGCGAAGCGCCCCACCCGGATTCGCGGGAGAGGCGCCTCGACGGAATGCGTGAGGTCAGGCAGTACGGGCGACCCGCGCCAGCACGCCGTGCACGAATGCGCCGGACTCGTCGGTGGAGAACTCCTTGGCGAGTTCCACGGCCTCATCGATCGCGACGGCCGTGGGGACCTCGTCGTTGCGCAGGATCTCCCACACGCCGATGCGCAGCAGCGCACGGTCCACGGCCGGCATCCGCTCGATCTTCCAGTCCCGGCTGTGCGTGGTGATCTGCTCGTCGATCTCGTCGCGGTGGTCGATGATCCCGTCGACGATCTCGCGCGCATAGAGCCACGATCCTTCGCGCGCGGGCTCGGCGGCGGCGCGCTTGGCCTCCGCGGCGAGGGTCACCGCGAGGTCGTCACCGCGCACGTCGGCGGAGAACAGGATGTCGAGGGCGCGCTTGCGCGCCTTGGTCCGGGCGCCCACGCGTCAGTCGTTGATGCGGCCGAGGTAGCCGCCGGTGCGCGTGTCGACCTTGACCTTGGTGCCGGTCTCCAGGAACAGCGGAACCTGGATCTCGTACCCGGTCTCGAGCGTGGCGGGCTTGGTGCCGGCCGAGGAGCGGTCGCCCTGCAGGCCGGGCTCGGTGTAGGTGACCTCGAGCACGACCGAGGCCGGCAGCTCGATGTAGAGGGGGTTGCCGTTGTTCAGCGCGATCTGCACCTGCTGGTTCTCCAGCATGAAGTTCTTCGCGTCACCGACCGTGGCGGCGGCCACGTTGATCTGGTCGTAGTCCTCCTGGTCCATGAAGACGTAGTTGTCGCCGTCCGTGTACAGGTAGGTGAAGTCGCGGCGGTCGACGTTCTCGATGTCGATCTTGGCGCCCGCGTTGTAGGTGCGATCCACGACCTTGCCGCTGACGACGTTCTTCAGCTTCGTGCGGACGAACGCGCCGCCCTTGCCGGGCTTGACGTGCTGGAACTCGATGACGTTCCAGAGCTGTCCGTCGATCGAGAGGACGACGCCGTTCTTGATGTCTGCGGTGGATGCCATGGGTCTGAGAAGTCCGTTCTGAAGTCTGCGCGGTCGATCGACCGACGTCCCATCTTACGCGATGCCCGCCGGACGGCCGGTGGGAGCGGCTCTCGCGTGGGGATCAGCCGTCGGCTTGGCCGGCGATCACGAGGATCAGACGGCGGGTCGCGGTCGCGTAGCCCTGCACGCCCTCCCCTACGACGTGCACGGCGGCGACGTCGGTCAGGTACGAGTGATGGCGGAACTCCTCGCGGGCGTACACGTCCGAGATGTGCACCTCGGCGAACGGCAGCGCGACCCCCGTCAGCGCATCGCGCAGCGCGACCGAGGTGTGCGTGTAGGCGCCGGCGTTGATCACGATGCCGGCGCAGTCCTCGCGGGCGTCGTGGATCGCGTCCAGGAGCGCGCCCTCGTGGTTGCTCTGCACGGCACGGATCTCGTACCCGTAGGCCGCCGCGGCCTCGGCGGTGAGACGCTCGACGTCGGCGAGCGTCGCGGATCCGTAGATCCCCGGCTCGCGGGTGCCCAGCAGGTTGAGGTTGGGCCCGTTGACGAGCAGGAGGCGGCGCGGCGTGGTCACGTGCTCACGGTATCAGCGAGGGGCGGGCACGACCGGGCGGGTCATCACGTACTCGCGTCCGTTCTCGAGCTCGGTGATCTGACCCGTGCGCGTGAAGCCGCAGCGCTCGTAGGCAGCCTGTGCGCGGTGATTGTCCACGTGCACCTCGAGGGTGAGCTCTGTCAGGCCGCCCTCAGCCGCCCACGCCGCACATTCGTCGAACAGCGCCTCGATCGCCCCGGAGCCGCGATGCCCGTCCGCCACGTACACGCCCACCACGAGCGCGGAGGGGGCCGCGTCCCGATCTCCGATCACCGTGGCCGATCCGAACCACTCGCCGTCGTCCGCGATCGTGACGAACTGGCCGTTGGGGCCGCCCTCGGCAGCCTGCTTCGCGCGGTGCTGCCAGAACTCGTCGGGCTGCTCAGACGCGTTCTCGAATGTGTCGAGGAATGCCAGCGCGGCGACGGGATCCTGCAGGGCTCGCAGACGAAGATCCCGCACCTCGCGCCATTCGTCGGTCTCGATGCGCCGGATCGAGAAAGTCACTCGCCGACCTCCTGGTAGGCCGCGAAGAGCAGGGACTCGTCGGGGGCCTGCAGCACAGTGGGCTTTGCGATGCCGTCCAGCACGATGAAGCGCAGCATCCCGCCGCGGCTCTTCTTGTCGCGCTGCATGGTGGACAGCAGCGTCGGCCACGCGCCGGCGCGGTACGACGTCGGCAGCCCCAGCGATTCGAGGATCGCGCGGTGCCGGTTGGCGTCGTCGTCCGAGAGCCGTCCGGCAAGCCGGGACAGCTCGGCCGCGAACAGCATGCCGACGGAGATCGCGGCGCCGTGCCGCCAGCGGTAGCGCTCGGCGTGCTCGATCGCGTGCCCGAGCGTGTGGCCGTAGTTGAGGATCTCGCGCTGCCCGGCCTCACGGAAGTCGTCGGAGACGACGCTCGCCTTCATGCCGATCGCGAGCTCGACGGCCCGCCGGAACTCCGTGGTGAGCGGATCGACGGCGCGAGCCGGATCCGCCTCGATGATGTCGAGGATCTCAGGCGACCAGATGAACCCGGCCTTGACGACCTCGGCGAAACCGGCGGTCGCCTCGTTCGGAGTCAGGCTGGACAGTTCGTCCAGGTCGCCGATCACCGCACGCGGGGCCCAGAAGGCGCCGACGAGGTTCTTGCCCTCGTTCGTGTTGATGCCGGTCTTGCCGCCCACGGCGGCGTCGACGAGCCCGAGCACGGTCGTCGGCACCTGCACGATCTGCACGCCGCGCAGCCAGGTCGCCGCGACGAAGCCGGCAAGGTCGGTGACCGCCCCGCCCCCGTAGCCGACGACTCCATCGGTGCGGGTGAAGTCGGCCTGGCCCATGATCTGCCACAGGAACTGCGCGACCTCGATGCGCTTGCCCTGCTCCGCATCGGGGATCTCGGCCAGCAGCACCTCGCGCGGGCCGTTCGCCGTGTCGGCGACGATCCGGTCGCGCAGCTGGGCGGCGCGATCGGCGAGCGTCGGCGGGTGCACGACGAGCACCTTGCGCACGCTCGGCGCCAGCGCCGCAGAGACGCGATCGAGGATCCCTCGTCCCACGGTGATGTCGTAGGGGGTGCTCCCCGTCACGCCGATCGTCGTGACGCCGTCGTTCTGCTCCGCGCTCATGCTCGTCCTCTCATCCATTCCACGACCTGCTCCGCCACCCGCGACATCGGCACCCGTGAGGTGTCGAAGTGCACGTCGGCGACCTCCTCGTACAGTGCGCGCCGCTCGGCGAAGATCCTCGTCCAGCGCTGCACAGGATCCTCCTCACCCTGCAGGAGCGGACGGGCATCGCCGGCGATCCTCGCCGCCACCGCCTCCAGTGACACGGTCAGCAGCACGACCGGCACGCCCTGCAGCAGCGCTCGGGTCTCGGGGGCGATCACCGCACCGCCGCCCAGGGAGATCACTCCCCCGCCTGCGATGGCCTCGGCGACGGCCTCTCGTTCCCAGGTGCGGAACTGCGTCTCACCGTGCTCCGCGAAGATCGCGGGGATCGGTCCGTGCTCGCGCGCGATGGCCTTGTCCGTGTCGACGAAGTGGAGCCCTGTGGCCTTCGCGACCCTGCGGCCGATGCTGGTCTTGCCGGACCCCATCGGCCCGATCAGGACGATCGCCGGCTCAGCCGAGTTCATCGTGCAGGATCAGCGCCGCCTCGGAGGCCGGCGTGGTGCGCAGCTCCTCCGGGATCGCGGCGAGGTACGCCTCGAGGTTGCGCCGGGTCTCGGCGACGTTGTCGCCGCCGAACTTCTCCAGCACGGAGTTCGCGAGCTCGATCGCGACCATGGCCTCGGCCACGACGCCTGCGGCGGGCACGGCGCACACGTCGGAACGCTGGTGATGCGCGGTGGCCTGCTCGCCCGACGCCACATCGACCGTGCGCAGCGCGTGCGGGATGGTGGCGATCGGCTTCATTCCGGCGCGCACGCGCAGCACGGTACCGGTGGACATGCCGCCCTCGGTTCCTCCGGCGCGGTCGGAGCCGCGGCTGATGCCGGCCCCGGTGGCGAACAGCTCGTCGTGCGCCGCGGAACCGCGCCGGCGCGTGGTCTCGAAGCCGTCGCCGACCTCGACGCCCTTGATCGCCTGGATTCCCATCAGCGCGTACGCGAGGCGCGCATCCAGACGACGGTCCCAGTGCACGTGAGAGCCCAGCCCCGGCGGCAGACCGTAGGCGAGCACCTCGACGATGCCGCCGAGGGTGTCGCCGTCCTTGCGGGCCGCGTCGACCTCCTCGACCATGCGCGCGGAGGTCGCGGAGTCGAAGCAGCGCAGCGGATCCGCGTCCAGCGTGTCGACGTCATCGGGAGTGGGGAGGTCGGATCCGTCCGGCACCTGGACGGGCCCGATGGACAGGGTGTGGCTGACCAGGCGGATCCCGAGCTCGCCGAGGAACGCGCGCGCCACGGCGCCGAGCGCGACCCGGGCTGCGGTCTCGCGAGCGCTCGCGCGCTCCAGGATCGGGCGGGCCTCGTCGAAGCCGTACTTCTGCATGCCGACGAGGTCGGCGTGGCCGGGGCGGGGGCGGGTCAGGGCCGCGCTGCGGCCCCGGGACTTCTCGGTGAGCTCGACGGGATCGGCGCTCATGACCTCGACCCACTTGGGCCACTCGGTGTTGCCGATCCGCATCGCGATCGGGCTGCCGAGTGAGAAGCCGTGGCGCACGCCGCCGGAGATCGAGAGCTCGTCCTGCTCGAACTTCATCCGTGAGCCGCGCCCGTAGCCGAGCTTGCGGCGCTGCAGGTCGGACTGGATCGCCTCACGAGACAGCGGGACGCCGGCAGGCAGGCCCTCCATGACGGCAATGAGTTCGGGGCCGTGCGATTCGCCGGCCGTGAGCACGCGGAGCATTCCCCTAGTCTCCCATGCGTTCAGAGCGCGACCGGCCGGATGACTTCCGTGTGCGCGTCAGCGCAGAGCCGCCCGCATGACGCCGAGCACGGCGGGCTCGTCCGGCAGCGCTGCATCCGGTGCGCCATTGAGGAAGATCCGGATCTGGGCGACCGCCTGGTGTAGCAGCATCTCCAGTCCGGTCAGCACCGGCGCATCGGTCCACGCCTGTGCGAGCGCGGTCGGCCACGGCGCGTACGCGGCGGAGAACAGCGCGCCGCCCTCTCGCGCGAGCACCGTCATCACGTCATCCGGCAGCGCCGCGCTGCCGGGCAGAGTCGAGACGGTCAGATCCACCGACGGCGGCGGCGAGCCGGATCCGAGCTCATTCGTGGTCGCTTTCAGGCCGATGCGCTGGGCGAAACCGGCGAGCTCCTCGGCCTGCTCCGGTCGCCGCGTCCGCAGCTCGACCTCATCGACGCCCAGGCGCAACAGTGACACCAGAGCCGACCGGGCCGTCGCTCCCCCGCCGAGCACGCGCGCGGTGCGCACCTGCGCGAGACCTGCCGTCAGGAGCGCGGAGGTGAGCCCGCCGACGTCGGTGTTGAAGCCGTGGATCTCCTCGCCCAGCAGCAGCGTGTTCACGGCGCCGGTGAGGCGGGCGTCGTCGTCGAGGGCGTGGGCGCGTGCATGGGCCCGCTCCTTCAGCGGCATCGTCAGTGAGAGTCCGCGCCAGGTCGCGTCGAGGGAGTCCAGGGCCTCGTCGAAGCCCGCCTCATCCACTTGGCGACGGCCGTACTCCCAATCCAGTCCGAGCAACCGGTAGGCGGCGTTGTGCAGATCGGGAGAGCGGCTGTGGTCGATCGGATCCCCCCAGACGGCCAGCCGTGACGGAGAGGTCACGTCAGCATCCGGAATCGGGGTTGGCCTTGCACCAGTCCTGCCACTGCTTGACCGCGGCCTCGTGCTCGGCGTAGGTCGTCGAGAACACCGTCTCGCCCGTGTCCAGGTTGACCGTGACGAAGTACAGCCAGGGTCCGTCCGCGGGGTGCATGGCGGCGTCGATCGCCTTGTCGCCCGGATTGGCGATGGGGGTCTTCGGCAGCCCGTCGATCACATACGTGTTCCACGGGTTGTCATCGGTCTGCGCCTCGTCGGAGGTGCTGGCCGAACCGCTGTGCAGTTCGCCGTAGCCGTACTGCGCGGTGGAGTCCATCTGCAGCTTCATGCCCTGATCCAGGCGGTTCTGGATCACCCGCGAGACCTTGTAGAAGTCCGCCTCGGCACGAGCCTCGCGCTGGATGATCGACGCGATCGTGAGCACGCGCTGCTCGTCGCTCGCGGGGACGGCCGCGGAGGCGAGCGAGTCCCTGGTGCGCTTCACCATCGTGGCGACGATGTCCTTCGCGGTTGCTCCGGGGCCGAACTCGTAGAGAGCGGGGAAGAGCCAGCCCTCCAGCGACGGGGCGTTCACCCCGTAGTCAGCCGGACTCTGCACGGCCGCCTGGAGATCTGCCAGCGGCACATCCACGCTCTTCGAGATCCGTTCCACGGTCTCGGCGACGGTGTATCCCTCGGGGATCACCGCGGAGTTCTGCATCTTGTTCTTCGGGTCGTTGAGCGCCTTGAGCGCGGCGGCGGCGGTCATCTTCTGCTGCAGCTTGTAGACGCCCGGATAGAACGTGTTGACGATGTTCTCCTTCACCATCATGGTGTAGAACACGTCGGAGGTCTTCGTGACGCCGGCCCGGTAGAGCGCCTCGGACACCTGGTGCCCGCCGTCGCCCTTGTTGATGGTGACGAGCGCATTGCCGGTGGCCTGACCCGCTTCATAGTCCTTCGACGGGCCCCAGCCCATGACCTCGCTGATCTTGTCGCCGTAGGCGTTCCAGACCCAGAGCCCACCGCCTGCGGCGCCGGCGACCAGCACGAACACCACGAGCAGGGCCACCAAACAGCCGCGCCGCTTCTTCCGCTTCGGCGCGACGGGCGGCTCGGCCTCATGGCGGAACAGCGCCTCGAGCGTCGAATGGGTCTCGTCGTGCCGTTCCGCGGGGGTCCCGGTGCCCTCGTCGGAGGCTGCCGGCGTGGACGGGGAGGACGCGGCCGCGCGGGCCGCACGACGGGAACCGGGAACCGCAGGCTGTTCGGCCGGGCGCGGGGTCTGCACCTGCGGATCCGGCAGTGCGCCGAACAGGTCGTGCGAGACGGGGTCGTTCTCCGGCGTGGCGGCCGATGGCGATCGGTCGGACATGTCAGGGGTTCTCCTCGTCGAGGATCAGCGGGGAACCGGCTGGGTTGCCGGTGTTCTTCTCGATGTCGATCGCGTGCTGCAGCAGCACGACGGCGGCGGCCTGGTCGACCACGCCGCGCGAGTTGCGCTGCGTGCGTCCCGAGGCGCGCAGCGCCTGGTGCGCAGTGACCGTGCTCAGGCGCTCGTCGATCAGCCGGACGGCGATCCCGCTGGCACGGCCGAGGGACTCGGCGAACTCGCGGGCGTCGGCGGTCGAGGCGGTGTCCTCACCGCGGAGGTTGATCGGCAGGCCCACGACGAACTCGAGCGGTTCGTATTCGGCGGCGAGTTCCGCGATCCGGCCAACCGCCCCGTCGCCGCGGGGCACGGTCTCCACGGGCACGGCGAGCATGCCGTCAGGATCGCACCGGGCCACTCCGATCCTGGCGCGGCCCACATCGATGCCGAGCCGTACGCCCCGTCGGAACCCGGTCACGCGCGACGCAGCTCCTGCTCGATCGCGGAGAACGCCGCCGGCAGTGCCGCCGCATCGGATCCGCCGCCCTGTGCGACGTCGTCGCGGCCGCCGCCTCCGCCGCCGAGCACGCCGGCCGCGATCTTCGCGAGGGCACCGGCCTTCGCGCCCTGGGCGCGGGCGGCGTCGTTGGCCGCGATGACCACCATGGGCCGGCCGTTCGCCACGCCCGAGATCGCCACGACCGCGGCTGCGGATCCGAACGTGTCTCGCACGCCGGTGGCGATCTCGCGCACCTCGTCCGCGCCGCCGACCTCGCCGAGATCGTGCGCGACGAACTGCAGCGAGCCGAGGGATGTGGCGGTCTGCGCGATCGCCGGGACCCGGCCGGCACGTTCTGCGGCCTCGAACTGCGCGATCCGCTTCTCCGCCGCCTTCAGCTGCGCGGCCAGATCCGTCACGCGCTCGGTGAGCTGGTCGCGCGGCGTCTTCAGCGCAGAGGTGAGCTGTGACACGAGGGCGCGCTCGGCGGCGAACTCGCGGAACGCGTCCGCGCCGACGAGAGCCTCCACACGGCGGTTCGATGCGCCGACCGACGACTCGCCGACGAGATTGATGAGTCCGATCTCAGCGCTCGAGGACACGTGCGTGCCGGCGCACAGCTCCCGCGACCAGGGGCCGCCGATATCCACCATGCGCACGGTCGAGCCGTACTTCTCGCCGAACAGGGCCATCGCGCCGGCGGCCTTGGCGTCGTCCAGGGACATGATCCGCGTGGTGACCTCGAGCCCGTCCTGCACGGCGCGGTTCGCGATCTCCTCGATCTCGGTCTTGGTGTCTGCGGAGAGCGCCTGTCCCCAGGAGAAGTCGAACCGCAGGTAGCCGGCGCGGTTCAGGGATCCGGCCTGAGTGGCGGTCTTGCCGAGGGTGTCGCGCAGGGCCGCATGCACGAGGTGCGTGGCGGAGTGCGCCTGACGGGCGGCTCGGCGGTTGGCGGCATCCACGCTCGTCGTCGCGGGCGCATCGACGGACACCACGCCCGTGGTCACCTCGACGGTGTGGCTGATCAGCCCCGGAACGGGACGCTGGACGTCCAGCACCTCGAGTGCGTAGCCGGGCCCGGTGATGACGCCCTTGTCGGCGACCTGGCCGCCCGACTCGGCGTACAGCGTGGTCTCGGCGAGGACGACCTCGGCCACTTGGCCCTCTGCGGCGCTGCGCACGGGCTGGCCGTCGACGAGGATGCCGAGCACGCTCGAGCTGGTCTCGAGCTCGTCATAGCCGAGGAACGCGGTCTCACCCTTCGCGCGCAGGTCGCCGTAGACGGACACGTCGGCGATCTGCCGCTTGCGATTGCGTGCGTCGGCCTTGGCGCGGGAGCGCTGCTCCTGCATGAGCGAGTCGAACGCGGCGCGGTCGACGTTCAGGCCCGCTTCCTCGGCGATCTCGAGAGTGAGGTCGATCGGGAAGCCGTAGGTGTCGTGCAGCAGGAACGCCTCGGAGCCCTTCAGCGTCTCGGATCCGGCCTTCTTCGTGTCGGCGAGGGCGAGGTCGAGGATCGTGGATCCGGCGTCCAGCGTGCGGCGGAACGTCTCCTCCTCCGCGTCCGCGGCGGCCGAGAGCTGCGCCCAGTCCTGCTCGAGGATCGGGTAGGCGCTCTTCATGGCGTCCTTGGACACCGCGAACAGCTCGGGGAACACCGGCTCGTCGACGCCGAGCAGACGCATGGAGCGGACCGTGCGGCGCATGAGCCGGCGGAGGATGTAGCCGCGGCCCTCGTTCGACGGTCGCACGCCGTCGGAGAGCAGCATGAGCGCGGAGCGCACGTGGTCGGCGACGACGCGGAAGCGGACGTCGTCGGCGTGATCGGCGCCGTAGCGGCGGCCGGAGAGCTCGACGGCGCGGTCCAGCACGGGGCGCACCTGGTCGGTCTCGTACATGTTCTCGACGCCCTGCTTGAGGAAGGCGACGCGCTCGAGCCCCATGCCGGTGTCGATGTTCTTCATGGGCAGCTCGCCCACGATGTCGAACTCGGTCTTGCCGCGGATGTTCTCGATGAAGTCCTGCATGAACACGAGGTTCCAGATCTCCAGGAACCGGTTGTCGTCTGCGGCCGGTCCCCCGTCCTGGCCGTACGCCGGTCCGCGGTCGAAGAAGATCTCGCTGTCGGGGCCGCCGGGGCCGGGCTGACCCGTGTTCCAGTAGTTGTCCGCACGGCCGAGGCGCTGGATGCGCTCCGGCTTCAGGCCGATGACGTCGCGCCAGATCGCCTCGGCCTCGTCGTCCGTCTCGAAGACCGTGACCCAGAGGTCCTTCTCATCGAAGCCCAGGCCGCCGTCGCTCTCGGAGCCGGTCAGCAGCTCCCAGGCGTACCGGATCGCGCCTTCCTTGAAGTAGTCGCCGAACGACCAGTTGCCGAGCATCTGGAAGAAGGTGCCGTGCCGGGCCGTGCGGCCGACCTCTTCGATGTCGTTGGTGCGGATGCACTTCTGCAGGTCGGCGATGCGCGGGTGCGGTGCGGGGACCACGCCGGTGAGGTAGGGGATCATCGGCACCATGCCGGCCACGGTGAACAGCAGCGAGGGGTCGTCGCTGACCAGTGACGCCGAGGGGACGATCAGGTGATCGTTCTTCTCGAAGTAGCTCAGGTAGCGCTGCGCGATCTCCGCGGTCTTCATGCTCGTCGAGGGGTCCTTGCTGTCAGGGCGCGCCGGAGCGCAGGTTTCGGGAGAGGGAGCGATCCGCGTCAGTCCGCGGCGCCGTCCTGAGTGAGGCGCGCCTCCTCGGCGTGGAAAGCGCCGGCGAGGATCCCGGTGAACTCGTTGATCCGGTCGTCGACGGCCGCCAGCACGTCGTGTCCTCGCGGATCCTTGTTCATGAAGTGCGCGGCGACGAAGCCGCCGATCACGCCGATGAGGAACCACAGCAGGGTCTTCATGTCACCACCTCCGGTTCGGGCCCGCTCGTCACAACGCTCTCCATCGTATGCGCAAACGCGAAGGAGGCGCCGGGGATACCCCCGACGCCTCCTCGGCGTGTTCGCAGAGTTCGCTGAACTCCGAGAGCAGAGTCGCTGCGGATCAGCGAGCCGCGTAGTACTCGACGACCAGCTGCACGTCACAGGTCACGGGGACCTCGGCGCGCTTGGGACGACGGACCAGACGGGCCTCCAGCTTGTCGAGCTCGACCTCGAGGTAGCCCGGAACCGGGGGCAGGACGTCGGCGTGACCGCCGGCGGCCGCCACCTGGAAGGGCTCGAGGCCCTCGCTCTTGGGCTTGACGTGGATGAGCTGACCCGGCTTCACGCGGAAGGACGGGCGGTCGACGAGCTGGCCGTCGACGAGGATGTGACGGTGCACGACGAGCTGACGCGCCTGCGCGGTGGTGCGCGCGAAACCGGCGCGGACCACGAGTGCGTCCAGACGCATCTCGAGCTGCTCGACGAGGTTCTCACCCGTCAGGCCGTCCTTGCGACGGGCCTCGTTGAACTGGATGACCAGCTGCTTCTCGCGGATGCCGTACTGCTCGCGGAGACGCTGCTTCTCGCGCAGACGGACGGCGTAGTCGCTGTCCTGCTTGCGCTTGGTGCGGCCGTGCTCACCGGGAGCGTAGGGACGCTTCTCGAGGTACTTGGCCGCCTTCGGGGTGAGGGCGATGCCGAGTGCACGGGACAGGCGGACCTTGCGGCGGTCCTGGGACTTCGTGACCACGAAGTGTTCCTTTCGATACGCGGCCGTGTCGATCACGGCTCGCGGACGTATCGTCTCGATTCCGCCCCTCACGAGCGCACGCCGGGGCGGACGAGAGGGTGGTGCAGGAGTGGAGAGATGCCCGAAAACACGGTTTCGAGCCGATCCATGCTATCAGATCAGGCCTGAGCGCCTGTCGCAGTGGCTCTGAGTGCGACGACTTGTGCCACGCCCCGCCTACGCCTCCCCCAGGATCCTCCGGATGCGCTCGAGCCGCGCCTGCACCTCGCGCTCTCCGCCGAGCGCCTTGGGCTGATAGTAGCGGCGCCCCCGCAGCTCGTCAGGGAGATACTGCTGCGGCACGATGCCGGCGTCGCTGTCATGCGGATAGCGGTAGCCCTTGCCGTGTCCAAGGCGCTTGGCGCCCGGATAGTGCGCGTCGCGCAGATGCACGGGTACTCGCCCGAACCCACCCGCACGGATATCCGCGATCGCCGCGTCGATCGCCAGGTAGGCAGCGTTCGACTTCGCCGTGGTCGCGAGATAGACCGTCGCCTCGGCGAGCGGGATCCGCCCCTCCGGCATGCCGATGAAGGCGACGGCGTCTGCGGCTGCGACGGCGATCACGAGCGCCTGCGGATCGGCCAGGCCGATATCCTCGGACGCCGAGATCACCAGCCGGCGCGCGATGAAGCGCGGGTCCTCGCCCGCTTCGATCATCCGGGCGAGATAGTGCACCGCGGCATCGACGTCCGAACCCCGGATCGACTTGATGAACGCGCTGATGACGTCGTAGTGCTCATCGCCCTGCCGGTCGTAGCGCAGCAGCGCACGATCCACCGCCTGCGCCACATCGTCGTCGGTGACGGTCGGCGTCTCGTCCTCGGTGAGGCGATCCGGCGAGGCCGCGACGGCGGCCGCGGCCTCGAGCGCGGTGAGCGCCCTCCGTGCGTCGCCCGAAGCGAGTCGGATCAGGGCGGCCCGTGCGGCGTCGTCCAGCACCGCGCGCCCGCTCAACCCGCGCGGATCGGACACGGCCCGGTCGATCAGAAGGCCGATGTCCTCGTCGGTGAGAGGCTGCAACGTGAGCAGCAGCGAGCGGGACAGCAGCGGGGAGATGACCGAGAACGACGGATTCTCCGTGGTCGCCGCGATGAGGATGACCCAGCCGTTCTCCACACCCGGCAGCAGAGCGTCCTGCTGCGCCTTCGTGAAGCGGTGGATCTCGTCGAGGAACAGGATGGTCGACTGGCCGTAGAGGTCGCGCTGGTTGAGCGCCTCCTGCATGACCTCGCGCACGTCTTTCACCCCCGCCGTGATGGCCGACAGTTCCACGAAGCGACGCCCTGACGAGCGCGCGATGGCCTGCGCGAGGGTGGTCTTGCCCGTGCCCGGCGGGCCCCACAGGATCATCGAGACGCTCGACGCGGTCTTCGCCGCCGGATCCGCGAGCGCCACGATCGGGGAACCCGGCCGCAGCAGGTGCTGCTGCCCGGCGACCTCGTCGAGCGAGATCGGACGCATCCGCACGGCGAGCGGCGTCTGGCCGCTCATCAGCGGTGCTGCAGGAGTCATGCGGTCAAGGCTAACGTCGTGCACCGACACGGGGACGCGCGGCACCCCTGCGAAGTCTCGCGTCGCACGGCGCGCCGAGGCGCACGCGATATAAGCTCGGTCCTCGACATCCAGGGAGGATCCATGGCCGCTCGCCGCCCGACGAACGCCCGCGATCAGCGCGCTCGCACGCAGCAGGAGCGCGCGCGCCTGCACGCCGCACGCCAGGGCCTGCACGCCGCGAGCGTCCGGCGCAGAGTGCGTGACAACACCGTCGCCGTGGTCGTGGGAGCCGTCATCGTGATCGGCGCGATCGTGAGCCAGGTCGTGCATGCGGAGGCGACCGCGCCCGCCCCGTCCCCCTCTCCGACGGTCAGCCCGACGACGGCTCCGAGCTCCGTTCCCGCGCCTGCCCCGACGGCGACGGAGACCCCGGCCGGCTGAGCGGCAGCCCTCTCGCGCCCCGCCCCGGCGTACTAGGCTGGCCCTGTCCTTTCCGCCTCCCGCGGCATGCCGCGCAAGGAGTTCACCGTGTCCACCGAAGAGCACACCCCCGAAAACCCGACGGCCGCCGAGCAGACCTCGCAGCCCGACGCCGAGAACGCCACGACGCCCGTCGCCGACGCAGCCGAGGCCCCGACCGCGGAATCGCCCGAGGTCGCCGCGGCACCCGTCGAGAGCGCCGACGCCGAAACTGCTGCACCGGTCGAGGACGCCAGGCCTGTCGAGGAGTCCGCGCCTGCCGAGCAGACCGGTGAGGCAGCTTCCGCTCCGGCCCCTGCCGTCGAAGCGCGCCCCTCGGTCCCGGCTCCGCGTCCGCCGGCGATGCCCCGGCCTCCGGCCATGCCCCGGCCCCCCGCCTCGGCGATCCGCCCCGCCGTGCCGGTGGCGCCCGTCGTCCCGGCACCGGTGAGCACCAGCGACGCGGCCGAATGGGGTCGCGTCACCGAGGACGGGACGGTGTCCGTTCGCGAAGGCGACGAGTGGCGCGAGGTCGGGCAGTACCCCGACGGCACCCCGGCCGAGGCGCTCGCCTACTTCGTGCGCAAGTTCGAGGATCTCGCCTTCAAGGTGAACACCCTGGAGCAGCGGGTGCAGGCCGGCGGATCCGGCGCCACAGATCTCGCCAAGCAGGCGCAGCACCTCGTCACCGAGGTCACCGACGCGGCTGCGGTCGGCGACCTCGCGAACCTCCGTGCCCGCCTCGACGCGCTGACCGGATCCCTCGCCGACGCCTCTGCGGCAGAGGCGGCCGAGACCAAGGCCGCCGTCGACGCGGCCATCGCCGAGCGCACCGCTCTCGTGGAGCGTTCCGAGGCGATCGCCGCGCAGGACCTCTCCTCCGTCCAGTGGAAGAAGGTCACCGAGGAGATGGGCGCGCTGTTCGACGCGTGGCAGAGCCACCAGCAGAACGGCCCGCGCCTCCCGAAGGGTGCGGCGAATCAGCTCTGGAAGCGATTCCGCGATGCTCGCGCGACGGTTGACCGTCAGCGCCGTGCCTTCTACGCCGAGCTCGACGAGACCCACAAGACCGCGCGCGACCGCAAGTCGCGCCTGGTCGAGCGCGCCGAGGCCCTGGCGCCCAAGGGCGTGGACGGGATTCCCGCCTACCGCAGTCTTCTCGACGAGTGGAAGGCCGCCGGTCGTGCGGGGCGCAAGGCCGACGACGCGCTGTGGGCCCGGTTCAAGGCCGCCGGTGACGCGCTCTACTCAGCGCGCGCCGAGCAGGCGGCAGCGACCGAGGCGGAGTCCGCTCCCCGTATCGAGGCGCGCACCGCGCTGCTCGAAGAGGCCAAGGCCGTCGCTGACGAGCCGAACCTCGCCAAGGCGCGAGCCATGCTGACCCGCATCCAGCGCCAGTGGGATGAGGTCGGACGGATCTTCCCGCGCGAGAAGGAGCGTGCCCTGGACGATCGCCTCCGCGTCATCGAGCAGGAGTTGAAGTCGCGTGAGGACGTCGATTGGAAGCGCAACAACCCCGAGACGAAGGCCCGCGCCGGCGCGATGAGCGATCAGCTCCAGCAGGCCATCGCCAAGCTCGAGGCCGAGCGCGACGCCGCGGAGCAGTCCGGCAACGCCAAGGCGCTCAAGGAGGCGACCGAGGCTCTCGAGGCCCGACGCGCCTGGCTGAACGCTCTCGGGGGCTGAACGACGACACGCACCCCGCATTCGCGGGAGTTGTCCACAGGGCGGGGTTCTCCGGATCCCCGCCCTGTGTCGTGTACCGCACACTGGAGGCATGCGCGGCGCGTTCCTGCACCTCCCCGGAGATCGGCTCTCCCTGCCCGAACTCGCGGCAGCGCGCCTGGATGGGGATGTGGTCGAGCTCGGCGAGGCATACGCTCCGGCGGACCTCGTCGAGACGGCCGCTCTCCGGGCCGCTTCACTGGCCTCCCTCGTCGCGGGGCTGCACGGTGCCGCGTTCGCCGGCATGACCGCAGCGTGGATCCATGGCGCCGGGGATTCCCCACCGGATCCGCACGAGTTGCAGAGCGCGACCGGCCGCCGGCTGCGCGCCCCCACGACGCGACGGATCATCGTGCATGATCCGGTGCTGGACCCTTCGGACGTGCAGCACCTCGGCGGCCACGCGGTGACGACCCCGGAGCGCACACTCATCGACCTGCTGCGCTGGCCCGTGACGGTGCCGGAGCGGCATGACTGGGCCCGACTGCTGGTTCTCGCGGATCCGTCGCTCGTCGCCCGCACCGCTGTCCGCCTGGCACGGCTGCACCACGGCCCCGGCTATCACCGCGTCGCACGGTTCCTCTCCGCTTACGGAGCAGAACCGCCGTCCTGCTGAGCGAGACGACCGGGCCTCGGGGCGCGAAGACCTCGCTCAGGACGAGGTGACGCGGTAGACGTCGTAGACGGCGTCGATCCGGCGCACCGCGTTGAGCACGCGGTCGAGGTGCACCGTGTCGCCCATCTCGAAGACGAAGCGGCTGAGCGCCAGGCGATCGTTGGTCGTCTGAACGGTGGCGGAGAGGATGTTCACGTGGTGCTCGCTGAGCACCCTGGTGACGTCGGACAGCAGACCGGAACGGTCCAGCGCCTCCACCTGGATCTGCACCAGGAACACGCTGCGCGTGGTCGGCGCCCATTCGACGTCCACCATCCGGTCCTTCTCGACCGACAGTGCCTTGACGTTCACGCAGTCGGAGCGGTGCACGGACACGCCGCTCCCCCGCGTGACGAAACCGACGATCTCGTCCCCCGGCACCGGGGTGCAGCACTTTGCGAGCTTCACCAGGATGTCGGCCGCGCCGCGCACCAGCACCCCGGAGTCGCCCTCGCGCGGAATGCGGCTGCGTCCCTGGGCGGGGATGTCGATCGCGCCGGTCGAGGTGTCCTCGGTCGTGGAGATGAGCGCGGTGACCTTCTCCAGCACGGACTGGGTGGACACGTGCCCCTCACCGACCGCGGCGTACAGCGCCGAGACGTCCTCATAGCGCAGCTGGTGCGCGACCTCGGTGAACGACTCCTGGCTCATCAGCCGCTGCAGGGGCAGGTTCTGCCGGCGCATCGCACGGGCGATGGCCTCCTTGCCCTGCTCGATCGCCTCCTCGCGGCGCTCCTTCGTGAACCAGCCGCGGATCTTGTTGCGCGCGCGCGTGCTCTTCACGAACGTCAGCCAGTCCTGGCTGGGTCCGGCGTCGGGGTTCTTCGAGGTGAACACCTCGACCACGTCACCGCTGTTCAGCGCGGTCTCCAGCGGCACGAGCCGGCCGTTGACCTTGGCGCCCATCGTGCGGTGGCCGATCTCGGTGTGCACCGCGTAGGCGAAGTCCACTGGCGTCGCACCGGAGGGAAGCCCGATCACGCGGCCCTTCGGCGTGAAGACGTAGACCTCCTTCGCGCCGATCTCGAAGCGCAGCGAGTCGAGGAACTCGCTGGGGTCGGCGGTCTCGGCCTGCCAGTCCGAGATGTGCGCGAGCCAGGTCATGTCCGCGTCGGCGGTGCCCTTGCCCGTGCCGTTCATCCGCTCCTTGTACATCCAGTGCGCGGCCACGCCGAACTCGGCCTGCTGATGCATCTCGTGCGTGCGGATCTGGATCTCCACCGTGCGGCCGCCGGGGCCGATCACCGTGGTGTGCAGCGACTGGTACAGGTTGAACTTCGGGGTGGCGATGTAGTCCTTGAACCGGCCGGGCAGCGGGGTCCATCGGGCGTGGATCGCGCCCAGCACCGCGTAGCAGTCGCGCACCGTGCCGACCAGGACCCTGATGCCGATCAGGTCGTAGATGTCGTCGAACTCGCGGCCCCGCACGACCATCTTCTGGTACACCGAGTAGAGCTGCTTGGGCCGCCCGGCGACCTTCCCGCGCACTCGCAGGTCACGCAGGTCGCTCTCGACCGCGTCGACCACTTCGTGGATGTACTTCTCGCGCTGCGGCGTGCGCTGTTTGATGAGGCTGTCGATCTCGGCGTAGATCTTCGGATGCAGCACCGCGAAGGACAGGTCCTCGAGCTCGGACTTGATCGCCTGGATTCCGAGCCGATGCGCGAGCGGGGCATAGATCTCGAGGGTCTCGGTGGCCTTCTTCGCCGCCTTCTCCGGCGGCACGAAACCCCAAGTGCGGGCGTTGTGCAGGCGGTCAGCGAGCTTGATGATGAGCACCCGGATGTCCTTCGACATCGCGACGATCATCTTGCGGACCGTCTCGGCCTGCGCGCTGTCGCCGTACTTCACCTTGTCGAGCTTGGTGACGCCGTCGACCAGCATGGCGACCTCGTCGCCGAAGGTCGCGGTCAGCTCGGTGAGCGCGTAGCCGGTGTCCTCGACGGTGTCGTGCAGCAGCGCCGCCGCGATCGCTCGCGGGCCGAGCCCGAGATCCGCGAGGATCTGCGCCACCGCGAGCGGGTGCGTGATGTACGGCTCGCCACTTTGTCGCTTCTGCCCCTGGTGCTTCTCCGCCGCGACCGCGTACGCGCGCTCGATGATCGCGAGATCGCCGCGCGGGTGGTTCTGCCGCACCGTGCGGATGAGGTTGTCGAGGTCGTTGATCCGGGGCGCGCGCGAGAAGATGCGCGGGACGAGCCTGCGCAGACTCGACCCCTGCGCCGACGCCCCAGGCGTCGTGCCGACCTCGCTCATCCGACCTCCAGGCAGATCATCCTACAAGCGCCGGGGACGGCCGGACGCATCGAGGCTCAGACCTCCACCGCGGTGGCCGTGGCGCGCTCCCGCGCCGCGAGCACGCGCTTGTCGTGCTCACGGATCGCCGGCTCGTTCTCCCGGAACAGCGAGTACAACGGCGCCGCGACGAACAGCGTCGAGTAGGCGGCGACGATGATGCCGACGAAGATCGACAGCGAGATGTCGGTGAGGGTCTGCGCGCCGAGCCAGAACGCCCCGATGAACAGGATCGCGCCGACCGGCAATGCCGCGATGACGGCCGTGTTGATCGATCTGACGAGCGTCTGGTTCACGGCGAGGTTCACGGCCTCGCCGAACGTGCGGGAGGACTTGGCGCCCTCCTCGGTCGTGTTCTCGCGGATCTTGTCGAACACGACCGTGGTGTCGTACAGCGAGTAGGCGAGGATCGTGAGGAAGCCGATCACGGCCGCCGGGGAGATCTCGAACCCGGCCAGCGCGTACACCCCGACCGTGATGATCAGCACGTCGAGCAGACCGAGGATGGACGCCGCCGACATCTTCCAGGTGCGGAAGTAGATCGCGAGGATCAGGAACGTCAGCGCGAGGAAGATCGCAAGGCCCCAGAGCGACTGGCGTGTCACGCCTTCGCCCCAGCTCGGGCCGATGAACGAGGTGTTCACCTTGTCCTCGGCGACGCCGTACGCCTTCGCGAGGGCGGCCGCCACGTCGTGGCTCTCCTGCTCGCTCTTGAGCTGGGCGGTCTGCACCCGGATGTCGCGGTTGTTGACGGTGGTCACCTTCGTGGTGACATTCGGCAGCACCGAGCGCACCGCGGTCGTCGCGATGTCCTGGTTGCGGTTCGCGGGGGCTTCGACCGTGAACTGGGATCCACCGGTGAACTCGATCGAGAACTGCACCGGACGGAACAGCGGCACCAGCGCGGAACCCACGACGAGCAGGATCGCGATGATGAACCAGAGCCGCCGCTTCCCGACGAACGGGAACGAGGTCTTGCCGGAGTAGAGGTCGTTTCCGAACTCGTTCATGGAGCGCATCAGTCGTTCTCCCCGTTCCGGCTCGCGCCCTGGGACGCTTCGGCAAGAGCCTCCGCGCGCTTTCGTTCGGCGATGGTCTGACGACGCTCCGCCTCGCCACGGGAGCGGCCGGCGCGAGCCGCCTTGCCCTGAGAGCCGGTGGCGACGGCGCGGTACTCGGTGCGTCCGCGGTAGACGGCGCCGAGCGCCTCCGGGTCCATGCCCGAGAGCGGGTGGCCGTTGCCGAAGAAGCGCGTGCGAGCGAGGATCTGCATCATCGGGTGCGTGAACACCACGAAGATCAGCACGTCGATGAGGGTGGTCAGACCCAGCGTGAACGCGAAGCCCTTCACCGTTGCGTCGGCGAGGATGTACAGCACCACGGCGGCGAGGATGTTGATCGACTTCGAGATGTAGATCGTGCGCTTGGCGCGACTCCAGCCGTCCTCCACCGCACCGGTGATGGACTTGCCGTCGCGCAGCTCATCCCTTATTCGTTCGAAGTAGACGATGAAGGAGTCGGCCGTGAATCCGATCGAGACGATCAGACCGGCGACGCCGGCGAGCGAGAGGCGGAAGCCCATCCGCCAGCCCAGGATGCAGATCAGCACGTAGGTGATGACGGCCATCACGGCGATCGACGCGATGATCACGAAACCGAGGGCCCGGTAGCTGAGCAGCGAGTAGATCGCGACGAGGCCGAGACCGATCAGGCCCGCGATGAGGCCGATCTGCAGCTGCTGGGATCCGAGCGTCGCGGAGATGGTGTCGGAGCTCTGCACCGTGAAGCTCAGCGGCAGCGCACCGAACTTGAGCTGGTCGGCGAGGCTCTTCGCCGTCTCCTGGGTGAACGAGCCGCTGATCGAAGGACGCCCGTCGAGGATCACGCCGTTCATGGACGGCGCGGAGATGACGGATCCGTCCAGCACGAACGCGAACTGATTGCGCGGCGTCTGGTTCTGCTGCGTGAACGCGTAGAGGCGCTGGCTGACCTTGCCGAACGCGTCGGTGCCCTTGCCGTCGAAGGTGAGGTTGACCTCCCACTGGGCATTCTGCTGGTTCAGGCCGGCGACGGCGTCCTTGATCGACGTGCCGTCCAGTTCCACCGGACCGAGCAGGTACTTGGCCTGGCCGCTGCTATCGCAGGCGATCAGCGGCTGGTCGGTGGGCTGCTTCGCCGCATCGCGCTTGGTCTTGCAGTCGTATGCGAGGAACTCGGCCTGCAGCTTCGGCGTCACCCACGACATGTCGCTGCCGTCGGTCGGTGACGGCGACGGCGTGGAGGCGAGATCCGGCGCGGGGGTCGGATACGGCGTCGACTTGCCGTCGTCGCCGACGAAGGACGTGGACGGCGCCGTGGCCGCCAGCACGGCACGCAACTCCATCTTCGCGCTGGCCTGAATGCGGTTGCGCGTCGCCTCGTCCGCCTTGCCGGCGATCTGGACGACGATGTTGCGGCCGCCCTCCGTGGTGATGTCCGACTCGCCGACACCCGAGGCGTCCACGCGCTGGCGGATGATCTGCGCCGCCTGATCGAGCTGCTCGGCGTTGGGATCCTTGCCGTCCGCCGTCTGCGCGCTGAGGATGATCTGCGTGCCACCCTGCAGGTCCAGTGCGAGTTGCGGCGACCAGGAGCTCTTGCCGAAGCCGTACACGCCCAGGGCGTTCAGGCCGAAGAGCACGCCGATGGCGATGAGCAGGCCGAGCAGAACCCGCCAGGCGTGCTTGACGGGAGAAGACGATGCCACGAAGGTTCTTCGCTTTCTGAGGGGGACGGTCTGTCCGGAGGGACGGTCGAGCGGCGCGCGCGGACCGCGTCAGATCTTGTCGTCGGCGTCGCGCTCCAGGCGCGCCTTGGTCTCCTCGGCCGACTCGATGCGGATGTCCTTGGCGCGCTCGTCCAGCGGGGTCTGCGCGTCGAGAGTCGTCTGCTCGTCGAGCGGCGTGTGCGCCTCATCGGCGACCGGAGCGTTCTGCTCCTCGTCCACGACCCGCAGGATCGCCTGCGAGTGCACCTCGATGACCACGCCGGGCGCGATCTCGACCTTCGCGGGACGGTCCAGGTTCTCCGGGTCGAACTCGACGATCGTGCCGTAGAGGCCGCCCTGCAGCAGCACCTTGGCTCCGGGGACGGTCTGCGTGGCCTTCTTCTCCTGCTCCTCCTTCATTCGCTTGTTGCGCTTGCGGGTCGAGAGGACCATGAAGACGAGCAGGATGGCCAGGACGAAGAACAGGCCGTACTGCGAGAAGAACGTCGCGAGATTCATGCGAGGAGGAGCCTTTCGAGGCGCGCGCCGGCGGTGGGGCGCGGAAGGGGTGGGGAAGGTGAAAGTCTCCAGCGATTATAGGTCATCGAACAACGCGGACCCCTCGGGGTGCGCGATGCCGAGATGGGCGTACGCCTCCGGCATGGCGATGCGCCCGCGGGGAGTGCGGCCGAGGAATCCGATCCGGACCAGATACGGCTCCACGACGCTCTCGATGGTGTCCGCCTCCTCTCCGACCGAGACGGCGAGTGTGCTGAGCCCTACGGGTCCCCCGCGGAAGCGGCGCACGATCGCATCCAGCACGGCGCGGTCCAGGCGATCGAGGCCGATCCGGTCCACGTCGTAGAGCTCCAGCGCCGCCCGCACGTCATCGACGGAGGCCGAGGATCCGCCACCGTGCACGAGGGCGTAGTCCCGCACGCGCCGGAGCAGTCGGTTCGCGATGCGGGGAGTGCCCCGGGAGCGCCGTCCGATCTCGGCACGCGCGATCGGGGGCACCTCCACGCCGAGGACGATCGAGGAGCGCTCCACGACCCGTTCGAGCTCCTCCGCCTCGTAGTACTCCAGGTGGGCCGTGAAGCCGAAGCGGTCGCGCAGCGGGTTCGGCAGCAGACCCGAACGCGTGGTGGCGCCGACGAGCGTGAACGGGGCGAGATCGAGCGGGATGCTCGTCGCCCCGGCACCCTTGCCGACCATGATGTCGATCCGGAAGTCCTCCATCGCGAGGTACAGCATCTCCTCGGCGGACCGTGCCATCCGATGGATCTCGTCGATGAACAGCACCTCGCCGGGCGTCAGGCTCGACAGCAGCGCGGCGAGGTCACCCGCATGCTGGATCGCCGGCCCGCTGGACATGCGCAGCGGGCGCCCGCTCTCATGCGCCACGATCATCGCCAACGTGGTCTTGCCGAGTCCCGGGGGGCCGGAGAGCAGGATGTGATCAGCCGGGCGATCCTGGATCCTCGCGGCCTCGAGAAGCAGAGTCATCTGTCCGCGCACCTTGTGCTGGCCGACGAACTCGCTCAGGCTCGCCGGCCGCAACGCTCCCTCGACGGCGAGCTCGGCCTCGTCGACGACGTCGCCGGAGTCGTGGAACTCAGCCACGAGCACTTCCGCCCTGGGCAGGACCGAGGGTGGCGAGCGTGCGCCGGAGAAGCAGCGCGACGGATCCGCGCTCGGTCTCGCTGGCCTCGGCGGCGCTGCGTTCCGCGGCGTCCGCGGCGATGCGCTCCGACCATCCCAGTCCGATCAGGGCGGCGATCAGCTGCGTTCCGATCTCGTCGGGGACGGACGCGGCGGCGGATGCGGCGACCGGCGCATGGAGCTTGCCGGTGAGCTGCACCACGATGAGCTTGGCGGTCTTCGGGCCGATGCCGGAGACCCGGCGGAAGGGCGCGTCGTCGTCAGCGGCGACCGCGCTCGCGATCTGGTCCACGGAGAGGTGCGAGAGCACCCCGAGCGCGGACTTCGGTCCCACGCCCGTCACCGACAGAAGATGACCGAACACCTCGAGCTCGGCCTGGTCTGCGAAGCCGTACAGCGACAGCGCGTCCTCCCGGACGATGAGCGACGTGTGCAGTCGGAGTTCGTGCCCGACCCTGGCGGTGTGCGCGACGTCGCCGGGCACGGCGACCCAGAAGCCGACTCCCCCGACCTCGACGACGACGGAATCCGTGCTCGCGGACAGCACGATGCCGCGCAGGGAAGAGATCATGAAAGCAGTCTACGCACGTGCTCGTATGTATGTTCGAGCGACACGCTCCGCGTCGGCCCAGGCCTTCTGCGCCGGGGTCAGGGCGTCGGATCCCGGATCCGCTCCCCCGCCGAGTCCCGCACCGCGCCAGGCATGGCAGAGCGCGATCGCGAGGGCGTCGGCGGCGTCGGCCGGCTGCGGGGGTGCGTCGAGCCTCAGGATCCGGGCGATCATCGCCTGCACCTGCTTCTTGTCGGCGGAGCCGTACCCGGTGACGGCCGCCTTCACCTCGCTCGGGGTGTGCGTGGCCGCCGGCAGCCCGTGCTCGGCGGCGATCAGCAGTGCCACGCCGCTGGCCTGCGCGGTGCCCATCACGGTGTGGCTGTTCTGCTGGGCGAAGACGCGTTCCACCGCGACCGCGTCGGGACCGTGTTCGGCGATCACCGCACGGATCCCCGCAGCGACAGCGGCAAGGCGCTCGCCGATCGGCGCATCCACGGGCGTGCGGATCACGCCCACGTGCACGAGAGTGCCGCGGCGCCTCGCATCGACGTCCACGACGCCCACACCGCAGCGCGTGAGGCCGGGGTCGATGCCCAGAACCCGCCGTACGCCCGTCATGCCTCCAGGCTAGGCGCAGCGCAGTCGGTCGGCGCCGAGGCGCGCGGCCAGCCCATCGCCGCCTGCGCGCGATCCATGAAGGCGCTCTTCGCGCGGGTGTAGTCGTCGTAATCGTCGGCGCCCGCGTGAACCGCGGCGAGGGATCGCTTCAGCCGTTCATACTCCGCCCGTCCCTCGGGATCCGCGCGCAGCCAGTCGCGGAACGAGACCACGAAGTCGGCGAACGGCGAGTCCGCGCGACGGATGTGCAGGATGAGTCCGCGCAGAGAACCGCCGTCGTCCAGGTCCCGGAAGTAGAGCAGCTTCTCGTGGCGGCGCGGGTCGGATCCGGGTCGAGGGATGTCGGCATCGACGCCGGGCGAGTCAGGCCGGGAGCCTCGCGCCCTTTGGATGCCGAGAGAGGCGAGTGCGGCGGTCGCCGCGCCCTCGTCCGGGACCGCGGGCAGAACGGCCTGGAGATCCAGAAACGGCTTCGCCGCGAGCCCCGGCACCGCGGTCGAGCCGATGTGCGCGAGGTCTGTCATGTCGATCCCGGCCCGAGTGAAGGCATCGCGTATCCGGGCGCTCCAGCCGGAAGCGAGAGATGGCCACGCCGGATCGTAGGGGACGATCTGCGGCGCGGCCATCGAAAGGGTTCCCTCGGGCTTACTCGTCGTTCTCGAGCTCGGCCTGCACCTCGGCCGTGAGGTCGAAGTTCGCGTAGACGTTCTGCACGTCGTCGCTGTCCTCGAGCGCGTCGATGAGGCGGAAGATCTTGCGCGCCGCCTCGGCGTCGATCTCGACCTTGAGGTTCGGCACGAACTCGACGTCCGCCGATTCGTACTCGATGCCCGCTTCCTGCAGCGCGGTGCGCACCGCGACCAGGTCGGATGCCTCGGTGATGATCTCGAAGCCCTGCGCGTGCGGCTCGATCTCCTCGGCCCCTGCCTCGAGCGCCGCCATCATGACGTCGTCCTCGGTGGTGTTCTCGCCGTCGACGACGATGACGCCCTTGCGGGTGAAGTTGTAGGCGACGGATCCGGGATCGGCAAGCGTGCCGCCGTTGCGGCTGAGCGCTGTGCGCACCTCGGCGGCGGCCCGGTTCTTGTTGTCGGTCAGACATTCGATCATGAGAGCGACGCCGTTCGCGCCATAGCCTTCGTACGTGATCGAGGAGTACTCGACCGACTCGCCGCCGATGCCGGCGCCGCGCTTGATGGCGCGGTCGATGTTGTCCTTCGGGACGGAGGTCTTCTTCGCCTTGAGCACGGCGTCGAACAGCGTCGGGTTGCCCGCGAGATCAGCGCCGCCGAGCTTCGCGGCGACCTCGATGTTCTTGATGAGCTTGGCCCAGGACTTCGCACGGCGCGAGTCGATGACGGCCTTCTTGTGCTTGGTGGTGGCCCACTTGGAATGCCCGGACATATCTCTCCCGCTCGAATCAGCCCCGCGGTTCGTCCCGCCAGGGCATCGTCCATTCTAGAAGATCCGCGTCGGAAGCACCGACGGCGGGGCGCAGAGCCGCGAGACTACGCTGCGACAGCAGCCCGTCGGGCCGCGACCAGCTCCAGGAACCGCGCGTGCAGCCGCGCCTCGCCGTTCATCTCGGGGTGGAAGCTCGTGCCCAGCAGGTTGCCCTGCTGCACTGCCACCACTCCGCCGTCGGGCAGCGCCGCGATCGCCGTCGCCTTCGGCCCGACCCGCGTGATGAGCGGCGCCCGGATGAACGTGGCATCCACCGGCCCTTCGATGCCTTCGATCTCCAGCTCGGTCTCGAAGGACTCGACCTGACCGCCGAAGGCGTTGCGCGCGACCGTGACGTCGAGACCGCCGAAGGTCAGCTGGCCGTCGATCGCGCCCTCGATCTCATCCGCGAGCAGGATCAGCCCTGCGCAGGTGCCGTAGACCGGCAGTCCCTCGGCGATGAGCGCCCGCAGCGGCTCGCGCAGGCCGAAGATCCGGGACAGCTTGTCGATCACGCTCGACTCACCGCCCGGGATCACCAGGCCGTCGAGCCCGTCCAGCTGCTCGGGGCGGCGGACGCGAACCGCCTCCGCCCCGAGCGAGGTGAGGATCGCGGCATGCTCGCGCACATCTCCCTGCAGCGCGAGCACGCCGATCCGCACGGCGGTCGTCACCAGCCGCGCTCCGCGAGACGGTGCGGTGCGGGCAGGTCGGACACGTTGATGCCGACCATGGCCTCGCCGAGTCCGCGCGAGACCTGGGCGATCACGGCGGGGTCGTCGTAGGCGGCGGTCGCCTTGACGATCGCGGCGGCACGAGCGGCCGGGTCGCCGGACTTGAAGATGCCGGATCCGACGAACACGCCGTCGGCGCCGAGCTGCATCATCATGGCGGCGTCAGCGGGAGTGGCCACTCCCCCGGCCACGAACATGACGACGGGCAGGGCGCCCTTCTCGGCGACCTCGGCGACGAGCTCGTACGGGGCCTGCAGCTCCTTGGCCGCCACGTACAGCTCATCCTTGGAGAGCGTGGTGAGGCGCGCGATCTCACCGCGGATCGTGCGGATGTGCTTCATCGCCTCGGAGACGTCTCCGGTGCCCGCCTCGCCCTTGGAGCGGATCATCGCCGCGCCTTCGGTGATCCGGCGCAGCGCCTCGCCGAGGTTGGTCGCGCCGCAGACGAAGGGCACGGTGAAGCCCCACTTGTCGATGTGGTTCACGTAGTCCGCGGGAGAAAGCACCTCGGACTCGTCGATGTAGTCGACACCGAGCTCCTGCAGCACCTGCGCCTCCACGAAGTGCCCGATGCGCGCCTTGGCCATGACGGGGATCGAGACGGCGGAGATGATGCCGTCGATCATGTCCGGGTCGCTCATACGCGACACGCCGCCCTGGGCGCGGATGTCGGCCGGCACGCGCTCGAGCGCCATGACGGCGACGGCTCCGGCGTCCTCCGCGATCTTCGCCTGCTCGGGGGTGACGACGTCCATGATGACGCCGCCCTTGAGCATCTCCGCAAGGCCGCGCTTGACGCGACCGGTGCCGGTGGTCGATTCGGGTGCAAGTTCTGTCATAGGACAGATAATACGCTGTCTGTCACGAACCCTGACACACAGGAGCCGGTGACCGGATCCGCTCCGTCCGGATGAGAGGATCGGAGGATGCTGAAGGTGCTCTCGATCCAGTCCGCCGTCGCGTACGGCCATGTCGGCAACTCCGCGGCCGTGTTCCCGCTGCAGCGGATCGGGGTCGAGGTGCTCCCCGTCTACACCGTGAACTTCTCCAACCACACCGGCTACGGCGCCTGGCGCGGACCGCTGATCGCCCCCGACGACGTGCGCGAGGTCATCACCGGCATCGAGGAGCGCGGCGTGCTCGGCGAGGTCGACGCGGTGCTCAGCGGCTACCAGGGCGGCGAGGGCATCGGCGACGTCATCATCGATGCCGTGGCGCGGGTCAAGGCCGCCAACCCGCAGGCGGTGTACGCGTGCGACCCGGTCATGGGCAACGCCGCGTCGGGGTGCTTCGTCGCGCCTGCGATCCCCGTGCTGCTGCGCGACAAGGTCGTGCCCGTGGCCGACATCATCACCCCGAACCAGTTCGAGCTGGGTTTCCTGACCGAGACCGAGCCCGACACGCTCGAATCGACCCTGGCCTCGGTCGACAAGGCGCGCGCCATGGGGCCGAAGACCGTTCTCGTGACGAGCGTCGCCCGACCCGATCGGGCAGAGGGCACCATCGAGATGCTCGCCGTGGACGACAAGGGCGCATGGCTGGTCGCGACTCCGCACCTGCCGATGAAGGCGAACGGATCCGGCGATGTGACCGCGGCGCTGTTCACCGCGCACTATGTCGAGACCGGCGATGCGAAGCTCGCGCTCGAGCGCACCGTGTCGAGCGTGTACGAGCTGCTCCGCCTCACGCTCGAGTCGGACGAGCGCGAGCTGCAGCTCGTGCCGGCTCAGGAGTTCTACGCGAACCCGCCGCTCCAGTTCGAAGCCCGCCGGGTGCGCTGATCGCCCCATGCCCTCGCGCGGCGCACGGCCGCCTCAGACGGGCCAGGCCGCCGCGACCGTGTTGCGCACGTCTCCGAGCAGCTGCGGCAGCGCCTTCGTCTTCGCGATGATCGGGAAGAAGTTGGCGTCGCTGTTCCAGCGCGGCACCACGTGCTGATGCAGGTGCGCATCCACGCCGGCGCCGGCGACCGCGCCCTGGTTCATGCCGATGTTGAAGCCGTCGCAGCGCGATGTCGCCTTCAGCACCCGCATCGCGGTCTGCGTGAGCGCACCGATCTCGGCGACCTCCTCCGCCGTCGCCTCGTCGTAGGTCGCGATGTGACGGTACGGGCAGACGAGCAGGTGGCCGGAGTTGTACGGGAACAGATTGAGCAGCACATAGGCGGTATGCCCGCGGGCGACGATGAGCCGCTCCTCGTCGGGGTGCTTGGGCGCCTCGCAGAACGGGCACTCCTCGCGCAGCGGCTCCGGGCCCGCCTGGATGTAGGTCATCCGGTGCGGCACCCAGAGGCGCTGGAACTCGTCGGGGACCCCGACCAGATGCGCAGCGTCCTCCAGCGGCGCGTCCCCGGCGGCGCCCCCGTCGACGGTCATGCCAGGTCGCCCGCGGTCTGGATCAGCGCGTGGCTCTCGATCGCTCGACGCACGCGCTCGACGGCCTCTGCGAGCGGCACGCCGTTCTCCTGCGTCCCGTCTCGGAACCGGAACGACACCGTGCCCGCAGCGCGGTCCTGCTCCCCCGCGATGAGGATGAGCGGGACCTTGCCCGTGGTGTGGTTGCGGATCTTCTTCTGCATACGCTCGTCGGAGTGGTCCACTTCGGCGCGCACGCCCGCCTCGCGCAGCGCCGCGACGGCGTCATCGAGATAGTCCGCGAACTCCTCCGCCACGGGCACGCCCATGACCTGCACCGGCGAGAGCCAGAGCGGGAAATCGCCCGCGTAGTGCTCGAGCAGGATCGCGAAGAACCGCTCGATCGAGCCGAACAGCGCGCGGTGGATCATGATCGGGCGCTTCTTCTGCCCGTCCTTGTCCGTGAACTCGAGTCCGAACCGCTCCGGCAGGTTGGGGTCGACCTGCACCGTGGACAGCTGCCACACGCGGCCGATCGCGTCGGTGGTCTTGAGGTCGATCTTCGGACCATAGAAGGCCGCCTCGCCGGGCACCTCGGTGAGCTTCAGACCGGAGGCCAGGGCGACGTTGCGGAGCGCGTTCGTCGAGTACTCCCAGAACTCGTCGGATCCGATCCACTTGTCCTTCTCGTCGTCACGCATCGAGAGCTCGAGCTCGAAGTCGCTGAGTCCGAAGTCGCGCAGCATGGAGAGGATGAACTCGAGGACCTTGGTGACTTCGGACTCCAGCTGCTCCGGGGTGACGAACAGGTGCGAGTCGTCCTGGGTGAAGCCGCGCACGCGGGTGAGACCGTGCAGGGCGCCGGAGAGCTCGTTGCGGTAGACGGTGCCGTTCTCGGCGAACCGCAGCGGCAGGTCGCGATAGCTGCGTGCACGCTCCTTGTAGATGAGGATGTGCATCGGGCAGTTCATGGGCTTCAGGTAGTAGTCCTGGCCCTGCTTGGTGACGTGGCCGTCCTCGTCGCGCTCCTCGTCCATCCGGATCGGCGGGAACATGCCGTCGCGGTAGGTGACGAGGTGGTTGGAGGTGAGGAAAAGATCCTCCTTGGAGATGTGCGGCGTGTAGACGTAGTTGTATCCGCCGGCGATGTGCCGGCGACGCGCGTGCTGCTCCATCTCGCCGCGGATGATGCCCCCGCGCGGATGCCAGACCGACAGGCCGGATCCGATCTCGTCGGGGAAGGAGAACAGGTCGAGTTCTTTGCCGAGGCGGCGATGGTCGCGCTTGGCCGCTTCTTCGAGGCGCTGCTGGTAGGCGCGCAGCTCGTCCTTGGTGGGCCAGGCGGTGCCGTAGATGCGCTGCAGCTGCGGGTTCTTCTCGGATCCTCGCCAGTACGCCGCGGCGATCCGGGTGAGGTCCCAGCCGTTGCCGATCATGCGGGTGTTCGGCAGATGCGGACCACGGCAGAGGTCCTTCCAGACGACCTCGCCGTCCTTGGCGACGTTGTCGTAGATGGTCAGTTCGCCCTCGCCCACCTCGACCGATGCGCCTTCGGTCTTGTCGGCGCCTGGACCCTTCAGCCCGATGAGCTCGAGCTTGAACGGCTCGTCGGCGAGCTCGGCGCGCGCCTCGTCGTCGGTCACGACCCGGCGCACGAAGCGCTGACCCTCGCGCTGGATCCGCTGCATCTCCTTCGAGATCGCCTTGACATCCTCGGGGGTGAACGGGGTGTCGACGCCGAAGTCGTAGTAGAAGCCGTCGGTGATGGGCGGACCGATGCCGAGGTTGGCCTGAGGCTTGATGCGCTGCACGGCCTGCGCGAGCACGTGCGCCGTCGAGTGGCGCAGGATCGCGAGCCCCTCGGGGCTGTCGATGGTGATGGGCTGGACGTCGTCGTCCTCGTTCACGAGGGCGGCGAGGTCCTTCTGCTGCCCGTTCACGAGCATGGCGACGACGGAGCGGTCGCTGAAAGGTCCGTTCGCGCCGTAGAGCGCGAAACCGTCGCAGGGATAGGACGGCAGTTCGGGGGCGGACGCCGCGGCTTCAGACGGCACAGGATTCTCAGACAAAGGAAGTTCTCCAGTTTGGCGATGGTCTCGGCTCAGCTTCGGACGCGAAGGCGCCCTGCCCGCTCAGGCCCTGAGAGTTCGCGTGCCGGTGACCGCGATCACAGTCGCGTGCGTCACCCGGGCGAAGTCCATAGGAGAATCCTACGCCGCCCCGTGCGGCCGGCCGGTCACGGCCCGACCCAGCGCCTCGTCCAGATGCCGCTGCGCGAGCCGCCAGCCGCCGGCCTCGTAGGCGACCACGACGAGCACCGGCCCGGCCAGCACCACGAGCAGGCAGACCCACAGCGGGAGCCCGCCGAAGGCCAGCACGATGCCGAGGAGCGGCAGGATCATCGCGATCGCGTGCAGCAGCAGGCCCCGCATGAGCGAGTGCACCAGATAGGAGTGCAGCAGCGCGACCGACACCATGAAGACGATCACGGGGATCGCGATCATCAGGATGACGACGGGCGTGGCGAGCGGATCCTCATGCCGGTACGCGAACCCGATCGCGTGCAGTCCGGCGCCGACGGCGGCGACGCTCGCGAAGATGAAGGCATGCCCGTAGCCCCATACGAAGGACCGGCTCCGGTGCACGGCGAGGATCGGGCCGGACGGCATCACGGTGTACGACCACCACAGGGCGAAGGTCATCGCGACACCGGCGCCGATCACGACCACCGTGTCTCCGGACCACCCCTTCTCGTGCGAGACCTCCTGCGCGGCAGCGAGGGTGCCGATGACCGTTTCGCCCAGCGCGATGATCGTCAGGAGCGAGTAACGCTCCGCGATGTGGTGTGCGTGCCAGGGCGTTCCCCTGCGCTCGCCGTCGCCCTTGCGCTCGGCGACGACGGGGCCGCCCAGTTCGATCAGCCAGCACACCGCTGCGGCCGCGAAGGCGGCGCCGAGGGGCAGCGGCGCCCAGGCCACGATGACCCAGCCGATCTGCGCGACGGCGACGAACAGCACATAGGTGAGGGCGTGCCGGCGGTAGGCGGGTTCGCGCGAGGCGCGCAGCCACTGTGCGAGCAGCCCCACCCTCATGACGATGTAGCCGGAGACCATGACGCGGTTGTCGAAGGCGCCGTGCTCCTCGAGCGACGCGAACATGGCCGGCAGGCCGATCGCGAGCACGATGACGCCCGCCATCTGCACCATCGTGAACACGCGGAACAGCCAGTCGTCCGTGTCGAACGCCGACGCGAACCAAGAGAAGTTGATCCACGCCCAGATGATCGCGGCGACCGCGAAGGCGAACGCTCCGACCGCTGCGCCACCGTATCCGGCTGCGACGCCCTCCACCAGTTGTGTACTGGCGACCCCGAACGCGGCGGCGAAGACCAAGTCGTACAAGAGCTCCAGCGGCGTGGCCGCTCTGTGCTGCTCATGCAGCGACCGCCCGCGCATCGGGCTCAGCCTATGCCGGTATCTTTCGACGGCGTTCGTCATGCTCTCCCCGATCCCCTCGGACTTCCAGTCCCCTTGGATATGCAGCGTCCAACCTAGCGCGAGCCCGGATCCACCCGACTCCGACGGCGTTCGATGAGCGCGAGCGCGGCGGCGACGGCCTTGATGACCGGAATCTCGCCGAACCGATAGTCGTCCGCGCGGATGAGTCTGGCGGCCAGATCCGGCCGGCGCTCGCCCAGCAGTCCCCTGGCCCGTTCGGCGTGCAGCGCGTTCGAGACGACGGCGATCTCCTCCGCCCCCTCGAGCAGAGGGATCGAGTTGCGGATGTTCTCCTCGGTCGAGTGGCTCTCCGTCTCCAGGAGGACCCTTCCTGGGCATCCCCTCTCGGCGGCGTACCGGGCCAGGATCCGCGCTTCCGGCTCCGGACCCCGCACTGCGCCGCCGGAGAAGATCAGCACGTCATCGGCGCTTCGCAACGTGCGAAGGCCGGCGCGCACGCGGTAGCGGTTCACGGCGTTGGCCCGAGGTCCGCGATTGCCGAAACCCAGCACCAGCACGGCACGGCGCGTGCCGGGGCGACCTTGCTCGAGACCCCGCGCGCTCGCGTGCGCCGAGACCACCTCGCCCCACAGTAAGAATGCGAACCCCGCCGCGGCTGTGCCGGCCGGCAGCATCAGGAGCAGCGACTTCCGCATGCGCCCCAGGTTAGACAGCCGAGGAGCAGTGTGCGCTCCGGCTCGCCTCGGAAACGACAAAACCCCCGGAAGACCGGGGGTTTCTGTTGTGCGCGATACTGGGATCGAACCAGTGACCTCTTCCGTGTCAGGGAAGCGCGCTACCGCTGCGCCAATCGCGCCTGTTCAGGCTATTCAGTTTTTGAGAAGCGAGGTGGCGACGGGATTCGAACCCGTGTAAACGGCTTTGCAGGCCGGTGCCTAGCCTCTCGGCCACGCCACCATGTGGATTCGAACCCACATGCGGAAGCCCCCGAAGGGGCTCCTGCACTGGAGCGGATGACGAGACTCGAACTCGCGACCCCAACCTTGGCAAGGTTGTGCGCTACCAACTGCGCTACATCCGCGTTTTGTGTTTCCCCGGTGTCCCGGGCACTTGAAATACATTAGCCGAGGTTTGAGGCTTCGCCAAACCGGGGCCCGTTCTCGGGCGTGTCCGGCGGGATCCCGGAGGGGCGACGGCAACCGGGCGTCCTCCGGGATCGGCCTGTCTCGACCTCGACTCAGTCGACGAGCGCCCCTGCCGACAGATTCGCGATCGCACCCGTCATCGAGGACGCGCGGTCGGATGCGGCGAACGCCAGATACTCGGCCACCTCGTCCAGCACCGGCAGCCGGCCGAGCAGTGTCGTACCGACGAGGCCACCGACCCAGTCCCCCATCGGGATCCCTCCCGCCGCCGCGATACGTCCGAACATCTCCCGCGTGTAGGACGTCTCCATCGCATCGGAGATGGCGTGCGGGCGCACGCACACGACCCGCACGCCCGCGGGTCCGAGCTCACCCGCCAGCGCGCGCGAGAATCCCTCGAGCCCCGCGGACTGCGCCGCGTTGCCGATCAGCCCGCGTCCCGTGAGGCGGGCGCCCGGCGTGGAGATCGTCAGGATCACTCCACCGCCCTGCGCGATCATGTGGCGCGACACGGCCTTGGCCGTCACGAAGTTGGTCTGCAGGTAGCCCACGACGGGGCGCAGATAGTCCTCCAGCGATGTCTCGCCGATGGGCAGGCCCTGCACGTGGTCGAAGCCGACAGCGTTGAGCGCGACGTCGATGCGCCCGGCCTCCGCGACGACGTCATCGGCATGGCGGTCGACGGCGGCCTGGTCCATCGCATCGACGACGGTGACGGAGACCTCTCCCCCCTCGTCCCTGGCCGCGACTGCCGCGGCCTCGAGGCGAGGGAGCGACCGACCGGTCAGGAAGAGCCTCGCTCCCTCACGGGCGAACACTCGCGCGGCCGCCGCGCCGATCGACCCGCCACCGCCGTGGATCACTGCGACCTTGTTCTCGAGCAGCATGATGCCGCCTCCTCTCCTGTCGTGTTGTGCAACTTCAGGATTGCACAATGCGACAGGGTACTGCAACCATAGAATTGCAGTAAGCGGATCTACAGTCCCTCGGCGATCTCCTTGATCGCGGCCAGCCGGTCTTCCCATTGCCGCCCGATCGCATCGAGCCGTCGCGCAGTCGCACTGAGCTCCGCACCGACGACGCGGTATCGGACCTCGCGCCCCACGCGGACGGGCTCGACCAGACCGACCTCCGCGAGAACAGTCAGGTGCTTGGCGATGGCCTGCCGCGACACGGGGAACCGCTCGGCAAGAGCGGACGCCGACGCGTCGCCTTCGCCGAGCGCGGCGAGAATGCTCCATCGCGTCTCGTCACCGAGCGCGGCGAAGACGGGAACGAGGGTCGATGTCATGCGACACCCCCGAACAGGGCGATGAGCTTGTCGAGCTCGGCATCCCACCCGCGACGATGGCTGTCGATGTTCGCCAGCGGATCCGAGGTTTTCTCGAACCCCGACTCCACGACGGTGAGTCGCGTGCCTTCTCCCTCGGGGGCGAGGGTGAAGCGAAAGACGGTCGAGTTCTCCTCATCGAGCTCGACCGGCAGCCGGTCGAGGGCGTTGTCATTGCTCCAGCGGTAGGTCACCGATCGAGGCGCGTCGATCGCCTCAACCCGGATCGGGACGGCACCATGCCCGTCGAACGTCATCGTCCCGACACCTGCTCTGTCGAGAACGGTGCGCCCGAACCAGAGCGAGAGATGCTCCGGTTCGGTGATCGCGCGCCACACCTTCTCCGCGGGCGCAGCGATCGAGATGCTTCGAGTGACGGTGAAGGCCCTGTCGTCCGCGATCGACGCCTCATTGCGTGTCGTACTCGCCATAGACGCGCCTCCCGTGGCCCTCCGGAGAGCCTGCGATACCCTCCTGCAACCCAGAGGTTACACCAGGAGTGTGGATCCGATCACGATGCCGGGTCCGCCGTGCGAGTCGACAAGCACCGGAACGACGAAAGCCCCTGGGGCTCCCAGGGGCTTTCTATGGTGGGCGATGCCGGACTCGAACCGACGACCTCTTCCGTGTGAAGGAAGCGCGCTACCAACTGCGCCAATCGCCCATCTGTGGTTTTCGCGTGCCCGGAGGCACAGGTAAAGAGCATACCGGATCCGACGAGCACACGAGGACAGCGCCGGTCGGCCGGGCGTGGCGCACCGACCCCGGTCCCCGATGTCGGAGGGCCCGGATACCGTCGGCCTCGTGAGCAGCACAGACGTGATCGAAGAGCTGGACGAGATGCAGCGGCGTGCCGTCGAGTATGGCGAGGGACCGCTCGTCGTCGCCACCGGCGCGGGGACCGGCAAGACGCGCGTGCTCACCAGCAGGGTGGCACGGCTGATCGATACGGGCGTGCCCCCGGAGCGGATCCTGCTTCTCACGTTCACCCGGCGCGCAGCCGGCGCGATGACCGCGCGTGCGGCGGCGATGGTCGGCGACACGGCGCTCGCCCAGCGCATCGCGGGAGGGACGTTCCACGCCGTGGCGCACCGCGTCGTCGCCGAGTACGCGCAGCATCTGGGCCTGGTGGACGTCTCTGTGCTGGCCCCCGATGACGTCGTCGACCTGATCGATCTGCTGCGTAGCGAGCACGGGCTGGACGGCACCGACCGGCGGATGCCTACGAGCAGGGCGATGGCCGACATCGCCTCCCGCGCCGTGAGCCTGGAGAAGCAGGGACGCGAGGTGATATCCGAGCAGTTCCCCTGGGCGCTCGGACACGCCGACGAGATCATGGGGCTGCTCCGCGCCTATGCGCAGCGGAAGCGCGCCCGCGGCCTTCTCGACCTCGACGACCTCCTGGTGGCGTGGCGCGCGCTCGTCCGCGACTCCCATGTGGGTGCGAGGCTGCGCACGCGCTGGGACTGGGTGCTCGTGGACGAATACCAGGACGTGAACCGCGTGCAGGCGGACATCGTGCACGGACTCGCTCCCGACGGGCGCGGCCTGACCGTCGTGGGTGACGATGCCCAGGCGATCTACGGCTTCCGCGGCGCCGGGGCCGGCCAGCTCCAGGAGGTGCTCGAGCGTCATCCCGACGCCGAGCTCATTCGCCTCGAGCGGAACTTCCGCTCGACGCAGCCGATCCTCGACCTCGCGAACGCCGCCCGGCCGGAGGACTTCCCGATCCGGCTCGTCGCGGATCGTGCGGGAACCGCGCCGCGCCCCGAACTCGTCCGATGCGAGAACGCCGACGACGAGGCCCGCGCCGTCGCAGATCGGATCCTGGCCGCCCATGCCGACGGGGTGCCCTTGCGGGAGCAGGCCGCGCTGATGCGCACCGGATCGCACAGTGCGATGCTCGAGGTCGAGCTCAAGGTCCGCGACATCCCGTTCGTCAAGTTCGGGGGCATCGGCTACCTCGAGACCGCCCACGTCCGAGACCTGCTCGCGGCATTCCGTGTGGTGCTCAATCCGGGCGACGAAATCGCGTGGTACCGCCTGCTCACCCGGCACCGCGGCCTCGGCAAGGTGAGCGCGCGGCGGCTCGCAGGCATCCTCGCGGATCAGGGCATCGCAGGAGGGTCCGAGGCGATCGCCGCCGCACCCCCGACCGCCCGCGTCGGGCTCGCGACCACGCTCTCACTGCTCGGCGTCGTCGATGCCCAGTCCCCCGTGCCGGATCTGGTGGAGGCCTGCCATGACGCCGTCTCGGCGCTGCTGGAGCAGCACTACCCCGACTGGCAGCGCAGAGCGTCCGATGTCCAGGAGATCGCCGAAGCCGCGGGGCGTCAGAGCGACCTCCGCACGTTCGTCGGCGAGCAGGCGATCGATCCGGTGACGCGGGCAGGAGACTGGGCCGCGCAGCCGCATCTGGACGAGGACTGGGTGACGCTTTCCACGATCCACTCGGCCAAGGGCCTGGAGTGGTCGCACGTGCACCTGCTTCGCGCCACGGACGGCGCGATGCCATCGGACATGGCCCTCACTTCGCCCGCCGGCCTGGAGGAGGAGCGGCGCCTGTTCTACGTCGGGCTCACCCGCGCACGCGACACGTTGAGCGTCTATGCACCGGCGACGCTGCCGACGCACCCGACGGCGTTCACCGCACGGCATGTGCAGGCCAAGCCGAGCAGATTCCTGACGAGTGCGGCGCTCTCATTCATGACGGTGCTCGATTCGAGGATCCCCGAGCCGGGTCCGACGGCGGCCGCTCCCGGTCCCCGCGTGAGTCTGGGAGAGCTGGACGCCCTGTTCGCGTGACGCCCGGGGCGCGGCTGTTCAAGGCAGTGTCTGCACTGTCTGGCGGGCGATCTCGAGTTCCTCGTTCGTCGGCACCACCAGCACCGTCACTCGGGACGCATCCGTCGAGATGACGCGGATCCCCGCCCCGGACGCCTCGTTGCGCACCGGGTCGATCTCGACGCCCGCGAAGCCCAGCGTCGCCATCGCCTCCCGGCGGACCAGCGCGTTGTTCTCGCCCACCCCGGCGGTGAACGAGATGACGTCGACGCCGCCGAGCTGGGCGATGTACGCCCCCGCGTACCCGCGCAGACGGTGGATGTACACCTCGAACGCAAGGGCCGCGTGCTCGTCGCCCGACGCGGCGCGAGCGAGGACGTCGCGCATGTCCGAGACGCCCGCGAGCCCCTTGAGCCCGCTACGGGCATTGAGCAGCTCGTCGAGGTCGTGGGTCGTCATGTCGGCCCGACGGGCCAGCGTGAACAGCACGGCGGGGTCGATGTCGCCCGAGCGCGTGCCCATCACGAGCCCTTCCAGGGGCGTCATGCCCATCGACGTCTCCACCGAGCGTCCTCCGCGCACCGCGGTCACCGAGGCGCCGTTGCCGAGGTGGAACACGATCTGGCGCAGGTCGTCCCGCTCACCGCCGACGAACGCCGCGGCCGCCTCGGACACGTACTTGTGCGAGGTCCCGTGGAAGCCGTACCGGCGGATCCGGTGCGCCTCGGCGAGCTCGCGGTCGATCGCGTAGGTGTACGCGGCGGGCGCGAGGGTCTGGTGGAAAGCCGTGTCGAACACTGCGACATGCGGCACGTCCGGGAAGGCGGCCTTCGCCGCGCGGATGCCCTGGAGCGCGCCGGGATTGTGCAGCGGAGCGAGCGCGGAGAGCTCGTCGATGTTGATCTCCACGAGCGGGGTGATGAGCGTCGGCTCGAAGAAGCGCGCGCCGCCGTGCACCACCCTGTGCCCGAGCGCCGTGGGAGGGGACTCCTCGAGGGACGGCCCGTGCGCATCGAAAGCGTCCAGCATCACCTGGAACCCGACGGTGTGGTCGGGGAGCGGCAGGATCCGCTCAGTCTCGTGTCCTTGAGCATCGACATGGACCGCTCGACCCTCCGGCTGGCCGATGCGCTCGACCAGCCCCGAGGCCAGGGCGACACCGCCGGCGACGTCGACGAGTTGGTACTTGAAGGACGAGGATCCGCTGTTGATGACCAGGACGATGCTCACGAGGCGCTCCCCTGCTGGGCCTGGATCGCGGTGATCGCGATCGTGTTGACGATGTCCTCGACGAGAGCGCCGCGGGAGAGGTCGTTGATGGGCTTGTTGAGCCCTTGCAGCACCGGCCCCATCGCCACCGCGCCGGCGGATCGCTGCACGGCCTTGTAGGTGTTGTTGCCGGTGTTCAGATCCGGGAACACGAACACGGTGGCCCGGCCGGCCACCGATGACCCGGGAAGCTTCGCCCTGGCGACTGACGCGTCGGCCGCGGCATCGTACTGGATCGGTCCCTCCACGGGCAGCTCCGGCGCACGTTCACGCACCAAGTCGGTCGCGGCGCGCACCTTCTCGACTTCGGCGCCGGATCCGGAGTCCCCCGTCGAGTACGAGAGCATCGCGACCCGGGGCCCGATGCCGAACGCGGTCGCCGTCGCGGCCGAGGAGATCGCGATGTCGGCGAGCTGCTCGCTGGTCGGATCCGGGATCACCGCGCAGTCACCATAGACCAGGACGCGGTCCGCGAGAGCCATCAGGAAGACCGAGGACACCACGGAGACCCCGGGCTGCGTCTTGATGATCTCGAACGCGGGGCGGATCGTGTGCGCGGTGGTGTGCGCGGCACCGGACACCATGCCGTCGGCGAGGCCCAGGTGCACCATGAGGGTGCCGAAATAGGAGACGTCGGTGACGGTGTCGGCCGCCTGGGCGACGGTGACGCCCTTGTGCGCACGCAGCCGCGCGTACTCCTCCGCGAACCGCGGCACGAGCTCGGGATCCGTCGGCGACACGATGCGCGCCGCGTCCAGGTCGACTCCGAGCTCCCTGGCGCGAGCCCGCACCGCCGCCTCCTCACCGAGGATCACCAGGTCTGCGATCCCACCGGCGAGGACCGCACCCGCAGCCCGGAGCACGCGATCGTCGCCACCCTCCGGGAGCACGATCGTGCGGCGCTCGGTGCGCGCCCGGTCGAACAGCTCGTACTGGAACATCAGCGGTGTCACGACATCCGAGCGCGCGACGCCCAGCCGCGCGATGAGAGCCGGCACGTCGACGTTCTGCTCGAACATCGCCAGCGCCCGGCCCACCCGGTGCGGCGCGTCCACCGAGAGGCGGCCCGGCGCATTCATGATGCGCACGGTGGTGTCGTAGGTGCCGTGATCCGTCGCGATGATGGGCACCCGCGGCCCCAGCCCGTCGAGCAGGCGTTCGATCGGCTCTGGCAGCGCGAACGGCCCGTTCAGCACGATCGCGGCGATCGACGGGAAGGTTCCCGCCGCCTGCGCCAGCAGGGTGGCCAGCAGTACCTCCTCGCGATCGGCAGGCACCACGACCACCGACGACTCGATGAGCCGTGGCAGCACGTTCACCATGGACATGCCCGCGATCACCACGTCCAGCACCTCACGGTCGAGGAGCTCCTCATCACCGCGGACCATTCGCCCGTCCAGTGCCGTGCGCACACCGCGCACGGAGGGCGCAACGAGCGAGCGATCCTCCGGGATCACCCACACCGGCACCTCCTCGGCGGTCGGCGGCCGCTCCCCCAGCACCGCCGCGACGGCGGCCGCGATCTGATCGCGCTGCGCACCGTCGGCGCGGTTGACGACGATCGCGGAGAGCACGGCCCGCTCCTGTGCCAGCTCGGCCATGCCGAGCCTGGCGAGCTGGCCCACCTGCGCGGGTGTGCGCGCCTCGGTGACGCCGAGGCGCTCGCCGTGCCCCGCCGTGTCTCTTCCGCCCAGCACGAGCAGCACCGGCGCCCCCAGGTTCGCCGCGATCCGCGCGTTGACCCCTAGTTCCGCGGGAGCCGCCACATCCGTGTAGTCGCTGCCCAGGATCACGACAGCGTCGCACTGCGCCTCCACCGCACGATAACGCTGCAGGATCCGCCCGAGGGCCGCGTCGGGGTCGGCGTGGAGCTCGTCATAGCCGACGCCGATGCACTCGGCCGCATCGAGCCCGACCTCGGTGCGGCTCAGCAGCATCTCCAGCACGTCGTCGGAGCCGTCGCTCGCACGGCTGACCGGACGGAACACGCCCACTCGGGCAGCGGCTCTGCTCAGCGCGTCGATCACACCCAGCGCGACAAGCGACTTGCCGGAGTGACCTTCGATGGACGTGATGAGGATGCTCTTCGCCACGCCCTCAGCCTACGTGCCCGCTCCCTCGCTGCCGCTCATGGCTTCTCGCTGAACGCGGCGAAGAGGCGATCCCGGAAAGCATCCATGCGCCAGACCGGAGAGCCGTCACCCGGCTGAAGGCCGCGCGTCCACCCCCAGCCGTCGATCGCCGCGAACACCGCGGGGTCGCGGGCGATGACGCTGATCGGCACGTCGTGCGAGGCGCCGGCGCCGCTCACGATCTCGGCGGGCTGGTGATCGCCGAGGACGATGACCACGAGGTTCGGATCGTCGACGTTCTCGAGGAACGAAAGCAGGGATCCGAGCGAGTACTGCACCGACTGCCCATAGAAGCGCTGGACCGTCTCCGCGCTCTGCCAGACCGTTCCTGCGGATTCGCTCTGACCCGGCTGCGGGACGTAGACAGAGCCGTCGCCGATCTGCTCCCAGGGCACCAGTTGCGGCAGTGGCGCCCACGGGGTGTGCGACGACACCAGGTCGATCTCGGCCATCACGGGATCATGCGGACCCGTGAGCTCCGTGTCGGCGAAGTGCTTGAGTGTGAACTGGTCGGGAATGCGCGCGTAGCCGAAGCCAGGGCCGCGGTAACCGACATCCCTCGCGCCGACCAGCGAGTCATATCGATAGAAGGACGACCCGGTGCGCCAGGCCTCGGTGTCGGAGGGCACGTCGGACACCGTCCGCCACCCGGCTTCACCGAACGCCCGCGCCAAGGAAAGGCGGTCGCTGGCGACGAGCTGATCGTATGCCTGCTGCGTCGGCGTCCACACGCCGGTTTGCAGGGTGCCGTGCGCGAGCCAGCTCAGCCCGCCGTAGGTGGGCGATGTGAGCCAGGCGCTTTGCGCGGCGTACCCGTCGGCGACCAGGGAGGCGTTCCCGGCCCGGAGCACATCCGTCACGCCGTCGGCGTTCCCCGCGCCCTCCAGCGCGACCCGGCCGTAGCTCTCGACGAACGCGACCACGACGTCCTTGCCCCGGAGTCCGCTGAGCAGGCGAGACGAGGGCATGGCCGCGAACGGATCCTCCGCGATGGCACGCGCGACCGCCGCCTGCTCCGCGAGCACGCGCTCGGTGCGCGACACCGCGGTCGCGACGGAGCCGACCGAGGCGGCGGAGGCGAGGGGATCGCCGGTCGGCGGCGGCGCCACGACCCCTGCGACCAGCCACACCACCGCGAGTCCCGCGATCACGACTCGTCCCGCGGCACGTCGCTGCACCACTTCCGAGACGCGGAGGGAGGCCCAGGCCAGCAGCATCGCGCACGCGAGGGCGGCGCAGAGGAGGCTGAGCAGCAGCAGCTCTGCGAGGAAGGGGCCCACCGAGTCGACGACGACCCCATAGGCGGATCCGAGCTGCGGCCAGTCCACGAGGACGAACGGGGTTCCGACGGTGGTACGGAATCCGCGGTCGATTCCGGCGAGAGCAAGGGCAGAGGTGACGAACACACCGAACACCCCGGCTAGGACACGGCGCACGGCGCGCCACGGAACGAGCAGGAGCAGAAGCACGATCAGGAGCGACTCCGCGGGGATTCCGAGGAGTCCGTTCAGCCCGGGAGCGGGCCGATCCGTCGCCAGCAGACCCGGCACGAGCGGGAGGACGACGAGCGCCACGATCGCGACGGCCAGACCGGCGCCCCCTCCCCTCTGCGCCGGGGCCGAACCGAGGCGCGACCCTCCTGAGGTTCGACGCCGGGCCGACGGGCTCATGACCATGCGGAAGCGGCGATCGCGCGATCCCGGACGGCGGGATCGCCGTCATCCGGGCGGACGTCGCAGCGATCCGACAGGGCGTAGCGCAACAGCACCACGTCGCCGATCTGCCGCGTACCCGCCAGACGGGCGCGACGGGACGCCGTCCAGGGGTACCGGCCCGCGGCCGCGGCCCGGGGTGCGCCCGGCTCGCCGACGAAGAACGGCGCGATCACGAGCTGCAGCTCATCGACCAGGTCCGCCTGGAGGAACTGGGTGAGCACGGCACCGCCTCCCTCGACCATGAGCCGGCGGACTGCGCGGCGTTCGCCGAGGTCGTCGAGCACGGCGGCCATGGTCACCTGCGCGCCGAGGCCGACCACCGTGGCCCGCTCGCCGAGCCGTGAGCGAAGACTGCGCACGCCCTGCAACGGGGTGTACACCAGACGCGGCACCTCCCCCGCGGTGAAGAACGCGGCGTCCGGGGACAGATCACCCGACGCCGTCACCGTCACCTTCATCGGAGACGCAGCGCATCCGGACGACAGCCGCCGCGCACGCCGCCCGGTATCCCGGACCAGCAGTCGAGGGTTGTCCCGCCGCACCGTCGACGCGCCCACCAGGATCGCGTCGTTGCGGGAGCGCACCTCGTCGACCCGGTCGAAGTCGGCCTCGTTCGACATCGCCAGGCGGCGCGGTGCGGAGCCGTCGAGGTACCCGTCGATCGACATCGCACAGCTGAGAGTGACGTACGGTCGCTCGCTCATGGCCTTCTCCTCTGCTCGACGAGAAGCACGATCGCGCCCGGCAGCACGCCGATGAGCGCCAGCGCGCCGAACGCGGCGGAGGCGGACACGCCGGCGGAGGCGCCGAGGCCGACGAGTGCGAATGCCGCGCCGGCCACGGCCTCCCTCGGGCCCCAGCCGCCGACGTTGAGCGGGATGGCGGAGGCTGCGAGCACGACGAGGCCGACCGCCGCGATCGCACCGTCGGGCCGCAGTCCGACGGCGAGGGACGCCACGAGGAACAGCGCGACGTGCGACGCCACGACCACGACCGATGCGGTGATGATCGCGAGCAGCGCGGCCGGTCTTGCCAGCACCGGGCGGAGCAGGAGGTACTCCTGCCGCAGGAGCCGCAGCGGGCGCGGCAGGGCGACCGCTGCGACCGCCATCACGACGATCCCGGCCGCGATCCCTCCCGCGCCCCAGACGAGCGGCACCAGCGAGGATCCGAACCCGAGCGGCAACAGGATCGCGAGCGTCAGCGCGACCTGCACGATCTGCCCGAGGATCCGTTCGAGGGCCACGGCACGAGCGGCGATGCCCAGGCGCGCCTGGTCCCGGCCGTGCGCCCAGGCGCGATGCACGTCGCCGAGGATGCCCGCCGGAAGCACGGCATTGAGGAACTGCGACCGGTAGTAGGCGGCGAATCCGGCGCGCCGGCTCAGCGTCAGCCCGTAGCCGGTGGCGACGACCCTCCAGCGCCACGCGGCGGCCGAGGTCGCGATCACCGCAAGCACGAGGGCCGCCAGCACGGACAGCGGCGAGATGGCGGCGAGGCCGCGCAGGAACGGGCCGAGTCCGACGATCAGCACCGTCGCGACCAGGATCGCGATTCCGGCGCCGACGCGGGCGGCGAAGCGGATCGGGGAGTGATCGCGCCGCCGATCCGCTGCGTCGGGCGCGTACGGGAGGGCGCCCTCCGAGAAGGGGCTCACCGCGGCCATGCGAGCACATCCTGGTGCGAGACGGTGACGCGCAGCGTTCCCTCGTCGAGCTGGGCACTTCTCCGGGCGAGATAGGCGGCGGCATCGTCTGCGAGTTCGGGACGCTGCTCGACGGCCGCATCGACCCAGCCGTCCAGCCACGCGGCGACCAGGGGCGCGTCCGCGGGGCCGAGATGCCACGGCGTCGAGCTCGTTCGGATCCTCCATCCGGCGTCGGCGAACAGCCTCGCCAGGACGGGAGCGGCATCCGGGCCCAGCAGCCGCCGTCCGTCGGCGTCCCGCCGCTGGTGCGCGTTGAACGCGTCTCCGAGGGTGGCGTCGATGTCATCGGGAGGATCGAGGACCACCACTCCCATGACGGAGAGGCTGAAGAACGCGGGAGCACCCGCCTCGACGCAGGCACGGACGATGCGGGCCGCCTCGTCGCGGGTGACGACGTCGAGCAGGGCGGAGGCAGTGACGGCGGACGCGCCGGCGAACGCCCGAGCATCCAGTGCTTCCAGTACCTCGACGCTCGTGATGATGCGGATCGGCCTCCCGGCGTCGTCGGCGACCGCGTCGAGGTCGAGGTGGTCGAGGATCCCTGCGTCCCCGTCGCGCAGCACCCACTCCTGGGGGCCGGGCAGCCGAGGGGCGAGCCACCGGGTCATGCCGCCGGTTCCGGCCCCGAGGTCGTGCAGCACGACCGGCCCGGACGGCAGCATGCGCGCGAGCACGGCAGCGAGCTCCGTCGAGCGAGCGGCGTCATCCGCCGCGGATCGCAGCGCGAGCCACGACGGAGTTGCGGTCGAGACGGAGCTCATGACGTCTCCAGCGCGACGGACACGGCATCCACCGTGTCCGACCAGCTCGGCAGGCTGTCGCGAGCGGCGCGGGTCTCGGCGCGCAGCCGCCGGCGCAGCGCCGGATCCGTCATCCAGCCATCAAGAGCGGCCGCGAGGGCACCGGGATCCTCGGGTGGGACGAGGAGGGCCCCGCCTCCGGCGACGGTGTCGGGGATGCCTCCCACCGCCGCGGCCAGGACGGGCACGCCGTGCCCGCGGGCCTCGGCGATCGCCATGCCCGAGCTCTCCACGCGGGACGGCGCCACGAGCAACCCGCTGCGGCGATACTCCGCGGCGAGCTCTGGCCCCTCGAGCACACCGGTGAGCCGCACCCTGCCGGAGAACCGCTGTGCCTTGCGTGCCACCGAGGAGGCGAAGCTGCCGGACGTTGGGGAGGATCCGACGATGCGGCACGTCCAGCCCCGTCCTGACAGTCGATCGAGTGCGGCGAGCAGCAGGTCCTGTCCTTTGTGCGGCGCCACGATGCCGACGCAGAGAAGGTTCAGCGCGCTCGTCTCCGCGGCGGAGGACGCCTGAGCCCGGGGCACGTCGACTCCCGGCACCGCGATCGTCACGCGGTCGGAGTCCGCCAGCCCGCGCCGGCGGAGCTCCTCCGCTGTCCACCGGCTCGTCACGATCACGTGGTCCGCTGCCGTCAGGGCACGACGCTCCGCATCCGTCGTCCGCGCCGTCGCATCCGGGAACGCCGCCGCGACCATGTGCGCCAGGACCACCGTCCGCACCCGGGCCGACGCCTCGGCCAACGCCTCCGATGCCCTGAGGGCGATGAGCCCGTCCACGAGCACGGTCGCGCCGCGCGGAACCTCCCCGAGGGCGGCCGCCGCGTCGGAGGAGCCGCTCGTCTCGACGGTCGTGACGCGCCATCCGCGGGCGCCCAGGCCGTCGCGCACGCGCCGGTCGTACACGTTTCCGCCGCTCACCCGGGCGGGATCGTCGATCCCCTCGGGGACGAGGAAGGTGACGGCGCGGCCGGTCACATCGTCACCTCGTAGGAGGCCCACGCGATGTGCGATTCGTGCAGGGTCACGGCGATGCCGGTCAGCCTGGCATCGCCGAAGCCGCCGTCGCGCGCCCGCCCTGCGAGCCTGTCGCCGATGATCTGGCACAGCCGCTCGGTCGTGGTGTTGACGCCCTGCAGGTCGGGCTCGTCATCGAGGTTGCGGTACGAGAGCGCATCGACGATCTCGTGCAGCGCGGCCGAGGCCCGACCGATATCCACGACGATTCCGTCCGGATCGAGCTCCGCGGCGCGGAAGGAGGCGTCGACGACATAGGTCGCGCCATGCAGTCGCTGCGCGGGTCCGAAGACTTCGCCGCGAAGGCTGTGGGCGATCATCAGGTGGTCACGGACCGTCACGGCGAAGGTCATGGCCTGCTCCAATCGATGGTCTGGCAGAGCTCGGCCGCGGTGCCGTCGGCGAGGCCCGCAGTCACGTCCGGCAGCTGCCGCCACGATGCGGTCGCCCCGAGCAGGACGTCGAACGCGGGGTCCTGCAGAAGGCTGAGCGCGAGTGTGAGCCGATCCCGCGTGCTCCGCCGACCGCGACGGGTCGTGGCGACTGCGCCGACCTGGCTCGAGCGGATCCTCAGCCGGCGCGAGTGGAAGTCTGCACCCAACTCGAGCGACACCGGTTCGGCGCCGTACCAGCTCGCCACGAGCACCTCGCCGTCCGTGGGCGCGCACCGCAGCGCCAACTGCAGTCCGGCACCGGATCCGCTGGCCTCGATCACCACGTCCGCGTCGCCGGGCGGAGCCGCAGCGCCGGCGAACCGCGCACCGAGCGCCTCGACGACGCTCCGCTTCTCGGGGTCGATGTCGACCACGGTGACCTCGACTCCGGGGATGCCGCTCGCCAAGCGTGCCACGGCGCAGCCGATCATCCCGGCCCCGACGATGAGCACGCGGTCGCCGATGGCGGGTGCTGCGTCCCAGAGCACGTTCACTGCGGTCTCCACCGCCCCCGCGAGCACCGCCCGCCGGGCCGGCACGCCTTCGGGCACGGGCACGACGGCTCCCTCCGGCGCGACGTACCCCGACTGGTGCGGGACCAGCGCGAACACCGTCCGTCCCCGCAGCGGCAGCGGGCCGTCCTCGACCACGCCGACGTTGAGGTAGCCGTATTTGACGGGGAAGGGGAAGTCGCCGTCCTGGAAGGGAGCGCGCATCCGCTCGTGCTCGGAGTCAGGCACCGCCCCGCGCGCGACGAGCGACTCCGTGCCGCGGCTGATCCCTGTCCACAGGGTGCGCACCGAGACCTCGCCCGGGGCGGCGGGCCGCACCTGTTCGCTGCGGAACTCGCCATGTCCCTGGCCCGTCGTCCACCACGCGGTCGCCGTCTCTGCGCGATCCGCGTGAACCTCGAGCGCCCGCTGCGTCGTGTCACCCATGACTACCATGAAAGTAACACGGAGGCCGGATGCGAAAGGTTCAGCTCACGCCCTGGCTGTGGGGGGCCGCAGGAGTCCTCGCGCTGCTCACGCTCGGTGCGTTCGAACCGCTGTCGCCGGCGGGTTGGACGGCTGCGCTCGGCTACCTGGCCGTGTCGTCCCTGCTGGTCTCACGCGGGCTCCGACGGCGCGGCAGCACGCGCTTCGGCGCCGCCAACGCCGTCACGGCCGCCCGATCGATGCTCGTCGGCATCGCGACGGGCCTCGTCGTGACCTCGTTCACGGATGGAATCTCCGTCGCGCTCTTCGCGACGATCGTGGCCGCAGCCCTCGCCCTCGACGGCGTCGACGGGTACGTCGCGCGCCGCACCGACAGCGTGAGCGAACTCGGCGCCCGCTTCGACATGGAGGTCGACGCGTTCCTGCTGCTTGTGCTGTGCGTGTACGACGTGCGATTCGTCGGCGGCTGGGTGCTCGCGATCGGGCTCATGCGGTACGCCTTCGTCGCCGCGGCATGGGCGCTGCCGTTCCTCGGCCGCACACTCCCCTACCGGTACTGGCGGAAGGTCGTCGCTGCGGCGTGCGGCATCGCGCTGGCGCTGATCGCCACGCAGCTGCTGCCGCCTGTCGCGAACATCGCCATCGCGGCGGGAGCGCTCCTCCTGCTGTGCGAATCCTTCGGTCGCGATGTCGTCTGGCTCGTCCGGATGAACCGGACGAGCTCGCATCTCGTGTCACCCCAGAAGGCCTCGGCTCGAGACGGAAGCAGGTAGCACGATGACGTCGACCACCACCCCGGCGCTGCGGGTCATGCGGATCCTCAGCGCGCTCGTCCTCCTCACCACCGGCGGGATCCACCTCTTCCTCGTGTTCGCAGGAGTCGGCGGGATCCTCGGCGTGATGTTCGTGCTCAACGCCGTGGCGGCACTCGTGCTCGCGGTCGGGATGCTCGTGCTCCACGGCAGGCTCGCGCAGGCCGCGACGGTGCTGTCCCTGCTGTTCCTGATCGCCACACTGGGCGCGCTTCTGCTCGCGCTCACCGTGGGTCTGTTCGGGATCACCGAGGTGTGGACCTTCACGCTCGTCCCGCAGACGGTCGTCGTGGAATCGATCGGGATCGTCGTCCTCGCGGTGACGACTGTGCTCGTGCTGCGAAGCGGATCGCCGGCGCGGCGCTGAGCAGTGCGTTCAGCCCGCCCTCAGGCGGCCGCGGTCCATCCGAACCGGCGCTCCAGCACGCTCGCCACGCGCTCGAAGCGGGCGCGGTCGAGAGCGGCCGCTTCGCGCCGCACACCGGAGATGTGCACGCTGTAGAGCTGGTCGATGTCGACCCAGCTCTCCCTGCCCTGCCCGTCCCAGGGTCCAGATCCGAGCGAGAGGAAGTCGCGGTCCCCGTCGTGCGACTTGCTGGTCAGCTTGACCGCGTACACCCGCTCCGCCGACTGCGCCGCGATCACGAGCACCGGCCGGTCCTTGCCCCGGCCGTCGCGCTCGGCGTACGGCACCCAGGTCCAGACGATCTCCCCCGCGTCCGGAGCACCGTCGCGCCGCGGCGCGTAGGCGACGTGAAGGCCGCGCACCGAGCGGGGATCGAGCTCGAGGGTCTCGGTCGCTCCGCCGTGGCCCACCGTCGGCTCCAGCGTCGCGGTGCCTGTCGAGGCGCCTGCCGTCGTGCGAGCTGCGGGGCCCTGCGGCGCCTTCTCACGGGTGGAGGTGTTCGTGACTGCCTTCGCGATCGCCGCCACGGCGGCGAAGAGCGCGGACAGGATGCCGTTGCCATTGGTGGTCACAACGACACCCTATCCGCGCCTGTCCCGCATCCCCGCGGGCCTCAGGAGGTGAGCGCGTAGCCCTCCTCGCCGTGCACCACGAGGTCGACGCCGGCGATCTCGTCCTCGCTGGTGACACGGAAACCGACGGTCTTCTCGATGGCGAAGCCGATGACCAGCGCCACGACGAAGGAGTAGATCAGCACGCCGCCCGAAGCGAGCACCTGCACCACGAGCAGCCGGAGGTCGCCGCCCGTGAACAGGCCCTGCCCCGTCGCGAAGAAGCCGAGGTAGATTGTGCCGATGAAACCGCCGACCAGGTGCAGACCGACCACGTCGAGCGAGTCGTCGTAGCCGAGACGGAACTTCAGCTCCACCGCCAGCGCGCACACCGCGCCGGTCAGCGCCCCGAGCAGCAGTGCCCAGCCCGGCGTCAGGTTGGCGCACGCCGGCGTGATCGCCACGAGGCCCGCGACGGCACCGCTGGCGGCACCGATCGAGGTGGCCTTGCCGCCGCGGATCCGCTCGATCAGGATCCATCCGAGAATGCCCGCAGCGGCCGCTCCGAACGTATTGATCGTGATCAGCCCGACGCCGTCCATACCCTTCGTGGTCCACTGCGCGCCGGCGTTGAATCCGAACCAGCCGAACCACAGCAGCGCGGCACCGAGCAGCGTGAGGGGCACGTTGTGCGGCTTCTGGATGCCCTTCTGGAACCCGATCCGCTTGCCGAGCACGAGCGCGAGGGCGAAGGCCGCGGCGCCGGCGTTGATGTGCACCGCGGTGCCGCCGGCGTAGTCGATGAACTCGATGCCGCTGTCGGCTCCGAACAACATGGCGCCCAGATGCATGATCCAGCCGCCGCCCCACACCCACGCGGCGATCGGGAAGTAGCCGACGGTCGCGAAGACGCCGACGAAGATGAGCCACGGACCGAACTTCGCCCGGTCCGCGATGGCGCCGGAGATGAGGGCGACCGTGATGATCGCGAACGTGGCGCCGTACCCCACGGTGAGCAGCGCGACGTTGGATCCCTTGCCGCTCGCGAGCGAGGCCAGGCCGAAGTCGGCGAACGGGTCACCGGCGAACTGCGTCGGCGAGGACACACTCGCCATCGACGACCCGAACAGGATCCACAGCACGGCGACGAGCCCGATCGCGCCGAAGCTCATCATCATCATGCTGATGACGCTCTTGGCCTTGACAAGACCGCCGTAGAAGAACGCCACTCCTGGCGTCATGAGCAGTACCAGCGCCGTCGCCGTCACTCCCCAGGAGATGTTCCCTGTTGCTTCCATACTGTGCGCCTCCACCTGATCGCGTCGTGCGTTTCAGTGTGGCGGCGCTGTGTTTCGCGGGAGGGAGGCGCATGTTGCGCCGGTGTTACAGGATCCGCCGCTGTGTGAACAGCGTGTTTCGCGCGTCCGGATCAGCCGGCGACGGGGAGCTCGGCGTGCGAGAGAGCGTTCAGACGAGAGATCGCACGCAGGTACTTCTTGCGGTAGCCGCCGCCGAGCATCTCCTCGCTGAAGACCTCGTCCAGAGGACGTCCGGTCGCCAGGATCGGGATCTGCGCGTCATACGCGCGGTCGACGAAGGCGACGAACCGCAGCGCCTCGGACTGGTCGGTGAGCTGGCGCACATCGCGGATCCCCAGCGCCTCGACTCCGGCGATGAGGCGGATGTAGCGAGACGGGTGCACCTGCGCGAGGTGCTTGACGATGTCGTCGAACGCGTCGTCCGAGACGCGGTGACCTGTGCTCAGCACCGCGATCCGTTCGGCGTAGTCCTCGCCGGACAGCGCCACGGCGTGCCCGTCCAGCGCGCGCTGGCGGAAGTCGACGCCGTCGATGCGGATCGTCTCGAAGCTGTCCGACATCGCATGGATCTCGCGGAGGAAGTCCTGTGCGGCGAAACGGCCCTCCCCCAGCGCGTTCGGCGGGGTGTTGGAGGTGGCCGCGAGCTTCGTGCCGGTGCCGACGAGCTCGCCGAGCAGTCGGGTCATCACCATGGTGTCGCCCGGGTCGTCGAGCTCGAACTCGTCGATGCAGAGCAGATCGGATCCGCGGAGCAGGTCGACGGTGTTGCGATAGCCGAGCGCGCCGACGAGAGCCGTGTACTCGATGAAGGATCCGAAGTACTTCCGCCGGGCGGGCATCGCGTGATAGATCGACGCGAGAAGGTGGGTCTTGCCGACGCCGAAGCCGCCGTCGAGGTAGACACCGGGCTTCGTCTCGGGCACCTTAGGCGCCCGCCGGAACAGGCCGCCGCGCTTGACCGGCTGCGCGCCCGTCGCGAACGTCATGAGATGCTGCTTGGCCTCCTCCTGGGAAGGGTAGGCCGCGTCGGAGCGGTAGCTTTCGAACGTCGCGCCGTCGAACTGCGGCGGCGGCACGAGCCCCGTCAGCAGTTCTGCGCCGGTCATCTGCGGCTGGCGGTCGATGAGGTGGACGACGCCGGAGGTGGCGGCCTGATCGGTCATGCGGATCCTGTGTCGAAGTCTTACCCTGCGGGTGCGCAGGGGCGCACGGGGTTCTAGTGTCGAAGAGACGGATCAACCCTACGCCGTCGCCGTCACCGGTTTCACCGCGCGTCATCGCGCGCGACGGGCCGTTCACGGACATCGTCGCCCTGCATCACCACTTCCGAGGGAGCCCCCTGTGACCGTCGAATTCGACACCGCGTCCGCATCGTTCGCCGAGTACGCCGAGCCCGGACGGCTCGTCAGCACCGACTGGCTCGCCACGCACCTCGGCGAACCGGGCCTGGTCGTGGTGGAGTCCGACGAGGACGTGCTGCTCTACGAGACCGGGCACATCCCGGGTGCGGTCAAGGTCGACTGGCACACCGAACTGAACGACCCGGTCGTGCGCGACTACGTCGACGGCGCCGGGTTCGCCGCGCTCCTGAGCCGCAAGGGCATCTCCCGCGACGACACGGTCGTGATCTACGGCGACAAGAACAACTGGTGGGCCGCCTACGCCCTCTGGGTCTTCTCGCTGTTCGGTCACGAGGATGTACGCCTGCTGGACGGCGGGCGCGACCTCTGGATCTCCGAGGGCCGCGAGATCACCACCGAGCTCCCCGGCCGCGCGGCCACCGAGTACCCCGTCGTGGAACGCGACGACTCAGTGCTTCGCGCCTACAAGGACGACGTGCTCACGCATCTGGGCAACCCGCTCATCGACGTGCGCTCGCCGGAGGAGTACAACGGCTCGCGCACGTCGGCACCGGCCTATCCCGAGGAGGGCGCGCTGCGCGCCGGGCACATCCCGACCGCGCAGAACGTGCCATGGGCGAAGGCCGTCGCCGAGGACGGCGGGTTCAAGCCCCGTACCGAACTCGAAGCGATCTATCTCGATGGCGCCGGGCTCAAGGCCGGCGACGACGTGGTCGCGTACTGCCGCATCGGTGAGCGCTCCGCGCACACCTGGTTCGTGCTGAAGCACCTGCTCGGGTTCGAGAACGTGCGCAACTACGACGGATCCTGGACCGAGTGGGGCAGCGCCGTGCGGGTCCCGATCGTCACCGGCGAGGAGCCCGGGTCGCTCTGAGCATGGGAGGATTGCGGTGATGACTGACACCGCTGCCTTCGCCCTCCCCGACGCGCTCGCAGAGATCCGGGACGCGTTCCTGGAGCTCCCCGAAGCGGACCGGCTGCAGCTCCTTCTCGAGTTCTCGAACGAGTTGCCTGCGGTCTCCGAGGAGGTCGCCGCTCATCCCGAGATGGCTGAGCGCGTGGCCGAGTGCCAGTCGCCCGTCTACATCTACCTGGAGTTGGCGGGCGGCGCGGTGACGATGCACGCCACCGCGCCCGCAGAGGCTCCGACCACGCGCGGGTTCGCGAGCATCCTCGCGCAGGGCATCGCCGGTCTCAGCCCGGAGGCCGTGCTGGCGATCCCCGACGACTTCCCGCAGTCCATCGGTCTCACCCGCGTGGTGTCGCCGCTGCGCATCTCCGGCATGACAGGGATGCTCATGCGCGCCAAGCGGCAGGTGCGCGCCCGCCTCGCGGTCGCCTGACCGATACGCGGCGGAGCCGGCCGACGGAGCCCTCAGCCCAGGGAGCTGTCCTGCGCGAATCCCTGCTCGCCGAGCCAGTCGGCGATCGCGTCGGTCCAGCGGTTCTGGTCGTAGTTCCACAGCTTCGTGTGGCGCGCGCCGGTGAACGGCGGCATGGTCACCAGGTCCGGCCGCGCCTTCGCCAGGGCGTGCGAGGCGTCTGAGGGCACGAAGCCGTCGTCGTCGCTGTGCAGCAGGAGGATCGGCACGTCGATCTCGGCGGAGCGGGCGACCATGTCCAGCGCATCGAATGCGATCGCCTGGTCGGCGCCGCTGAGCCGTGCCGACCAGGGTTGCTCCAGGGCGTCCATAGCGAGCTGCGGCAGCGGATCCGGCAGCTTCATCGCCTTCGCCTGGAAGCGCAGCACCGTGCGCCAGTCGACGACCGGGGAATCCAGGATCATGCCGACCACCGCGCCGCCGTGGTCGGAGCTCACTAGCGTCTGCAGCGCGATCGCACCACCCATCGACCACCCCATGAGCAGGATCCGCTCCGCGCCGTGGCGGAGCGCGTAGGCGATCGCGGTGTCGACATCGCGCCATTCCGTCGCCCCGAGACCGTAGGAACCCGGTCGCGTGCGCGGGCCCTCCCCGTCATTGCGGTAGGAGGTGACGAGCACCGGCAGCCCTGCGGCATGCAGCACGGGCACGGCGCGCAGGCACTCGGACCTGGTGGCACCCCGGCCGTGGACCTGGATCACCCAGGTGGTCGACTCCGCCGGGAAGAGCCAGGCCGGGCAGGGCCCTGCCGGCGTACCGATCAGCACCGATTCGTAGGGCAGGTGCAGCTCCCCCGGTGCGAGGTAGTAGTAGCCGCTGAATCCCGCGCGGCGCCCGACCTCGGCACCCGGCTCGATCTGGGTCAGCAGCTTTCGACGCACGCTGCCGGCGTCCGCGTGCAGCACGGCGCCGAGCTTCACGTATCCGGGGGTGCCGTCGACATAGAGGCCGTAGCGCCCTGGCAGCTCGGTGTCCGGCGTCCGTGAGAGCTCGATCGTCTGCGCACCCGTGTCGACCGAGAGCACGTCGGTGTCGTTTTTGCGCGGTGCGGGCGTGATCACCTCGCGAGCGATGCGCAGCACGAGGGCTCCGCCGATCGCCGCGCCGAGAGCCGCGGCGCCCGCCAGCGCGATCGCGCCGACCGTCGCGGCGTGCCTGAGACTCTTCATCGCCTCCTGACTCTAGTCTGTCCGCGTGAGCGCTCATCCCGGATCCGACGGCGTCTTCGCGCATGCCGCCGAACAGCTGCGGGCGCTGCGATTCCGCGACGACATCGTGGTGCACGAGATCCCCGCACCGTCCGGCCTCGCGCCCGATGCCCTCGCCCTCGCAGCCGACGTGCGCCCCGACGACAAGGGCGACTCGCTGTACGGCACCGGGCGCTTCGTGCTGCTGCACGATCCGTCGGAACCGGACGCCTGGACGGGACCGTGGCGCATCGTGGCGTTCGCTCAGGCGCCTCTCGAGCCCGAGATCGGCACGGATCCGCTGCTCGCGGATGTAGCGTGGTCTTGGCTGATCGACGCGCTCGCGTCCCACGGCGCGACGCATCACTCCGCATCCGGAACCTCCACGAAGACCTTGTCCAGGGGCTTCGGCGGGCTGGCCGCGGAAGGAGACGGCGCGCAGATCGAACTCCGTGCGTCGTGGTCGCCGACCGGACCGCTCGCCCCGCATGCCGAGGCATGGGCGGAGCTGGTCGGAATGCTGGCGGGACTGCCGCCCGGCTCAGAGGACATCGCCGTGTTCGGCGCCAGGAGAACCATCCGTGACTGACTACGTCGTCATCGACAACGACGAGGACTTCGCCGCCGCGGCCCGGACGCTCGCTGCAGGACGCGGGCCCGTCGCCGTCGACGTGGAACGCGCCTCCGGCTTCCGCTACTCGCAGCGCGCCTATCTCGTGCAGGCGTTCCGCCGCGACGCCGGAGCGTTTCTGTTCGATCCGATCGCGATCACCTCGTTCGCTCCCCTGCAGGAGGCCATCGGCGCCGAGGAGTGGGTGTTCCACGCCGCGAGCCAGGACCTGCCCTCTCTGCATGAACTCGGCCTGGAGCCCGCGAGCGTGTTCGACACCGAGCTCGCAGCGAGGCTGCTCGGCTATGAGCGCGTCGGCCTCGCGGCCGTGGTCGAGCGCGCCCTGGGCATCGTGCTGGCCAAGGAGCACTCGGCAGCGGACTGGTCGACCAGGCCGCTGCCGAACGCCTGGCTCGAATACGCCGAGCTCGATGTGCTGCATCTGGTGGACGTCCGCGACTTCATCGCGGCCGAGCTCACGGCGGCCGACAAGACGGCGTACGCCGCCGAGGAGTTCGAGGCCACCCGAGTGCGCCGGCCCAAGCCTCCGCGTGAGGAGCCGTGGCGACGCCTGAGCGGACTGCATCAGGTGCGCGGCGCGAAGAACCTCGCCGTCGCCCGCGAACTGTGGCAGGCCCGGGAGGACTTCGCCCGGGAATCCGACGTCTCGCCGGGTCGTCTCGTCCCCGACCGCGCGCTCATCGCCGCGGTGCAGGCCAACCCGCAGAGCAAGGGCGCCCTCGCCGCGGTTTCGGCGTTCACCGGGCGAGCGAGCCGCAGCCAGCTGGATCGCTGGTGGGCGGCGATCGAGCGCGGCCGCGAGAGCACTGATCTGCCGCGTGAGCGCGTCCCCAGCGACGCTCCCCCGCCGCCACGCGCCTGGTCCGACCGCAACCCCGAGGCGGACGCCCGGCTGAAGTCCGCCAGGGCCGCCGTCGAAGCCCGCGCCGAAGAGCTCGGGATGCCCACGGAGAACCTGCTCACCCCCGACACACTGCGCAGGATCGCGTGGGAGCCGCCGACGGAGACGGATGCCGCATCGATCGGATCCGCCCTCGCCGCACGTGATGCCCGACGGTGGCAGATTGAGGAAACCGCACAGCGGATCGCGGATGCTTTTGTGGAAGCCGCGCAAACGACCGACGAGGCGCCCGGAGACGCTTCGTAGGTTCAGCCCAACCGATTCATACTCCGTTCTGTGACCCCACCTAGGCTGAGGGGACACCCCTGGAATGCGCAGACCGCGATGACACTCGGTCTCACAAAATAGGGGACCGCGTTCCTCAGGACGTGCGAAACTGTAAGTCCGGCGTGCGTTGGCTGCCGGCAGAACAACGGAGGCCTTGTCCGCGCAGCGGACGGGGCATTGGAGGCAGAGTGGCCGAGATCTCGGACGTCTTCTTCGTCGATGGAGTGCGCACCCCCTTCGGGCGCGCCGGCGAGAAGGGCATGTACTGGAACACCCGCGCGGATGACCTGGCCGTCAAGGCCACGATCGGCCTGATGGAGCGGAACACGAACGTCCCGCTGGACCGGATCGACGATGTCGCCATCGCGGCGACCTCGCAGACGGGCGACCAGGGCCTCACCCTCGGGCGCTCGGTCGCGATCCTCGCCGGACTCCCCCAGACCGTTCCAGGCCTCGCCGTCGAGCGCATGTGCGCGGGCGCCATGACCAGCGTCACCACGATGGGTGCGTCGATCGGCGTCGGCATGTACGACCTCGCCCTCGCGGGCGGCGTCGAGCACATGGGGCACCACCCGATCGGCGGCAACGCCGACCCCAACCCGCGGTTCGTCGCGGAGAAGATGGTCGATCCAGGCGCGCTGAACATGGGCGTCACCGCGGAGCGCATCTTTGACCGCTTCCCGCACCTCACCAAGGAGCGCTCCGACCGCTTCGGCATGCTGAGCCAGCACAAGGTGCAAGCCGCGTACGACGCCGGCAAGATCCAGCCCGACCTCGTTCCGGTCGCGATCAAGGGCGCCGACGGCGCCTGGGGTCTTGCGACCGAGGACGAGGGCCGCCGGCCGCAGACCACGATGGAGGACCTGGCAGCGCTGAAGACGCCGTTCCGCCCGCACGGGCGCGTCACGGCCGGAACCTCCTCGCCGCTCACCGACGGCGCGACCATGTCGCTGCTCGCCGGCGGCGGAGCCGTCAAGGAACTGGGTCTCACCCCGAAGATGCGCATGGTCTCGTTCGCGTTCGCCGGCGTCCAGCCGGAGATCATGGGCATCGGTCCGATCCCTTCCACCGAGAAGGCGCTCAAGAAGGCCGGCCTGACGATCTCCGACATCGGCCTCTTCGAACTGAACGAGGCGTTCGCGATCCAGGTCATCTCCCTGCTCGACCACTTCGGCATCGCCGACGACGACCCTCGTGTCAACCAGTGGGGCGGTGCGATCGCGCTCGGTCACCCGCTCGCTGCGAGTGGCGTGCGCCTGATGATCCAGCTCGCCGCGCAGTTCGCCGAGCGTCCCGACGTCCGTTACGGCCTCACCGCCATGTGCGTGGGGCTCGGCCAGGGCGGCTCGGTCATCTGGGAGAACCCCTACTTCGACGGCAAGAAGCGGAAGTGAGTGCCGGAATGACGAACTACGACGCGATCGACTTCTCGCCCATCATGGCCCTCACCGAGGGCGAGGTCGTCACGCACTCCCCCGTGCGTGACGTGCGCCTGCCCTCCGGCAAGGTGCTCGCCCTCATCACGCTGGACAACGGCCGCGACCACACCCGCCCGAACACGCTGGGACCTGCCACGCTCACCGAGCTCGGCGAGACGCTCGCCGGACTGCGTGCTCGCGCAGCGGCCGGCGAGATCGACGCGGTGGGCATCACCGGGAAGCAGTACATCCTCGCCGCCGGTGCCGACCTCTCCGACATCAGCCGGGTCGGATCCCGCGACAACGCGCGCCTCATCGCGCAGCTCGGCCACAAGGTGCTCGGTTCGCTGAGCACCCTCGGCGTGCCGTCGTTCGCATTCGTGAACGGCCTCGCGCTCGGCGGTGGCGTCGAGATCGCGCTGAACTCGAACTACCGCACGGTCGATTCGTCGGCCGCGGCCATCGCGCTGCCCGAGGTGTTCCTCGGAATCATCCCCGGCTGGGGCGGGGCGTACCTGCTGCCGAACCTCATCGGCATCGAGAACGCGCTCGAGGTCGTGATCTCGAACCCGCTCAAGCAGAACCGCATGCTCAAGCCGCAGCAGGCTTTCGAGATCGGCATGATGGACGCGATCTTCCCTGCCGCGAACTTCCTCGAGGATTCGCTGCGCTGGGCCGATGCGGTGCTCGGCGGCAAGAAGGTCGACCGCAAGAACGAGCCGGGCAAGATCGAGCGTCTCACCAAGTGGCCGATCGCCATCAAGATGGCCCGCGGCATGCTCGAGTCCAAGATCGGCACCGTGCCCCGTTCGCCGTATGTCGCGCTCGACCTGCTCGACAAGGCGAAGAGCGGCTCCCGCGAGGAGGGCTTCGCCCGCGAGGACGAGGCGCTCGCCGATCTCGTCACGGGCGACCAGTTCGCCGCGTCGATGTACGCCTTCGACCTCGTGCAGAAGCGTGCGAAGCGCCCGGTCGGCGCGCCCGACAAGACGCTCGCCAAGAAGGTCACCAAGGTCGGCATCATCGGTGCGGGCCTCATGGCCAGCCAGTTCGCGCTGCTGTTCGTGCGCAAGCTGCAGGTGCCGGTGCTCATCACCGATCTCGACCAGGCGCGCGTGGACAAGGGCGTCGCCTACATCCACGACGAGATCGGCAAGCTCGAGGCCAAGGGCCGCCTGGACGCGGACAGCGCGAACAAGCTGCGCGGCCTGGTCACCGGCACGACCGACAAGTCCCTCTACGCAGACTGCGACTTCGTCATCGAGGCCGTGTTCGAGGAGGTCGGCGTCAAGCAGGCGGTGTTCGGCGAGATCGAGAAGATCGTCGCCGAGGACGCGATCCTCGCGACCAACACCTCGTCGCTCTCCGTCGAGGAGATCGGCTCGAAGCTCGCGCACCCCGAGCGACTGGTCGGCTTCCACTTCTTCAACCCGGTCGCGGTCATGCCGCTCATCGAGATCGTGAAGACGCCGGCGACCACAGATGCCGCCCTGTCGACCGCTTTCGTGGTCGCGAAGGGCCTGGGCAAGAACGCCGTGCTCACCGCCGACGCCCCCGGCTTTGTGGTGAACCGCCTGCTCGCCAAGGTCATGGGCGAGGCGGCCCGTGCCGTGTACGAGGGCACACCCGTCGCCGACGTCGAGAAGGCCTTCGGTCCGCTCGGACTGCCCATGGGGCCGTTCCAGCTCATCGATCTGGTCGGCTGGAAGGTCGCCGCGCACGTGCAGGACACCATGGTGCACGCGTTCCCGGATCGCTTCTACGCGAACGAGAATTTCCATGCCCTGGCGGATCTGGCCGAGGTCGTCGAGAAGGACAAGGGCGGCCGTGTGACCGGCTTCACCAAGGCCGCGGACAAGCTCGTGAAGCAGGCCGCCGGTTCCACCCCGACGCCGGCCGCGGAGATCCTCGGCCGCGTGCAGGACGGGCTCGCGCACGAAATCAGGCTCATGCTCGACGAGGGCGTGGTGCCGGAGGTCGAGGACATCGACCTGTGCCTCATCCTCGGCGCGGGCTGGCCGTTCATCGACGGTGGGGCCTCGCCATACCTCGACCGCGAAGGCGCCTCGGAGCGCGTGTTCGGCGCGACGTTCCACACACCCGTGATCCGCGGGATCGCGAACGCCTGAGAGCTGCGCGACCGATCCGCACGACGAAGGCCGTCTCCCGAGGGAGGCGGCCTTCGTCGCTTGTTCAGGCCTGTTCCGGTCTCGGATCCGGCTCGCCCTGACGCGGCCAGTACGACATCGCGCGTTCGGCGAGGGCCGTGATCGTGAGAGACGGGTTGACGCCGGGGTTCGCCGGGACGGCGGATCCGTCCACGACGGACAGCCCGGGATGCCCCCACACGCGGTGGTACGGATCGACGACGCCGCGCTCAGGCGCATCCGAGAGCACCGCCCCGCCGAGGAAATGGGCGGTGAGCGGGATCCCGAAGACCTCGGGCCAGGATCCGCGTGCGGACGCCGGCACACCCGTCTCCTTCGCCATGCGGGCGGCGATCGCCCGTGCCGCCCGATGCGCCTCGGGCAGGTGACTCGGGTTCGGCGCGCCGTGCCCCTGCGCGCTGGTCAGCGCGTCGCGCCCGAATCGACGCCGCAGAGAGAGCGTGAGCGAGTTGTCTGCGGTCTGCATCACGAGCGCGATGATGCCCCGCTCGCTCCAGCGCCGCAGCGTGCCGAGCCGGAACTGACGGATCGGATGACGCACCAGGGCTCCGAGGAGCGCGCCCACACGGCGGTGCAACGGCACATCGCCAGGCACGAGCACGGTCGCCAGCGCCCCCATGAGGTTGGATCCGGGCCCGTACCGCACGTTCTCCACATGGGTGCGGTCGTCGACGTGGAATGACGTGGTGATGGCCACGCCGCGGGCGAAGCCGGCCTCCTCCGGCACCGCGGTCGACACCGCGCCGTCCAGCGCCTCCGAGTTGGTGCGGGTGAGCCGGCCCAGCGCATCGGGGATGCGCGGCAGTGCGCCGGAGGCCTTCATCCGGTGCAGCAACTGCTGCGTACCCCAGGTGCCCGCCGCGACCACGACCCGCTCCGCGGTGACGGTGCGCTGTCGACCCGCGATCCAGGCGCCACTGCGGCGGGTTGTGACGGAGAACCCGCCGCGCGGGAGCTCGCGGACCTCGACGACCGTGCGCAGGGCCTCGATCGCCGCGCCGCGCCGCTCCGCGAGGGCGAGGTAGTTCTTCATGAGGGTGTTCTTCGCCCCGACCCGGCAGCCCACCATGCAATTGCCGCACAGCGTGCAGCCCGTGCGCGCGGGTCCCTCGCCGTCGAAGAACGGATCCGGCACGGTCACGCCGGGTGCGCCGAAGTACACGCCGACCGGAGCCCGGCGGAAGGTCTTCGCGACGCCGAGGTCCTCGGCCGCTCCGGCCATGATCCGCTCCACCGGCCCGGTATGCGGATAGTGCTCCACGACGCCCAGCATGCGCTTGGCGGTGGCGTAGTGCGGCGCGAGTTCCTCCTGCCATGCGGCGATTCCGGCCCACTGCGGATCCTCGAAGAATGCGGCGCCGGGCTGATACAGCGTGTTCGCGTAGTTCAGGGATCCGCCGCCGACGCCCGCGCCCGCGAGGATCATGACGTGCGGAAGCCGGTGGATGCGCTGCACGCCGAAGCAGCCGAACCCGGGAGCCCACAGGTAGCGGCGGACGTTCCAGTTCGTCTTCGCGAAGTCCTCGTCCTCGAAGCGACGTCCCGCCTCGTACACGCGGACCCGGTATCCCTTCTCCACCAGCCGAAGCGCGGCGACAGAGCCGCCGAAGCCGGACCCGATCACGACGACGTCCTCGTCGAAGTCGCTCATGCCGCTTCTCCCTTCGGGACCATCACGGTCAGCGACGCCGGACGCACCCGGATGGTGCACTCCCGCTCCGCGATCCGCTCTCCATCTGCGTAGACCACGAGATCCGGCGCCGAGACGGTGATCTGGCGCACCCGGCGATGCGTCACTTCCGACCGCATCAGATGCCGTCCGCGCAACAGCAGGGGGAACAGTGTGAGCAGCCGGGCGCGACGCAGCGGCGCAACGTGCACGACGTCCAGCAGGCCGTCGTCGGGGCGCGCATCGGGGCAGATCGGCATGCCGCCGCCGTAGCTGACGGTGTTGCCCACAGCGACGAGGGTGCCGGGGGCGTCGCGCAGGGGCTCGCCGTCGCAGGCCAGCCGGAACCGGGTGGGCCTCAGCCGCACGACCTCGATCACGATCGCCAGGTAGTAACGCGCAGCTCCCCGGGGCCACCGCAGCAGATTGGTGCGGTCGCTGACCTTGGCGTCGAAGCCGAGCGCCGCCACCGTGAGGAACGGCGTGGTCCGCCCGTCTGCCGTGACCTCCCCGACGTCGATCCGGCGCGGAACACCATGCAGCGCGAGCAGCGCGGCGCCCGCCGGGTCGCGCCGAGGCACGTCCAGGGCTCGGGCGAGGTCATTGCCGGTACCGGCCGGGACGAGCACCATCGATACCTCGGTGCCCGCGATCTCGGGCAGGATCTCCGACACGGTGCCGTCACCGCCGACCACGACGAGCGCGTCCGGCGGTTCGGCGAGGGCGATCCCGACCAGGCGTCGCGTGTCCGCCGCCGAGGACCCGATGTGCACCTCGACCTGGGCACCGGCCTCTCGCAGCGCGGCCACGGCCTTGTCCGTGGCGGAAGCGCCCCGCCCCTTGCCGGAGCGCGGGTTGGCGATCAGCGCGATCCTCGGCACGTCTCAGGCTCCCGCGGACGGGGCGGGAATCGGCGTCGCCGCGCCGAGCACCGCCCCCGGGTTCATGATCCCGCGCGGGTCCAGTTCGCGTTTGACGGCCGCGAGGATCCGGATTCCCGTCTCTCCGATCTCGTCCGCGAGCCACGGCGCGTGATCGCGCCCCACCGCGTGGTGGTGGCTGATCGTGCCGCCGGCCGCCATGATCGCGTCACCGGCACGATGCTTGATGTCGCCCCATGCCTCCAGCGCATCGACGCCGCGCGGGGCCAGCACGGTGAAATACAGCGATGCCCCGGTCGGGTACACGTGCGAGACGTGGCACATCACGAACGACCTGCGCCCCGCCTCGGCGAACCCGGTCTTGAGCGCCGCCGTGACCGCATCGCGCAAGCCCGCGAGCCGGGACCACGTCGTCGCGGTCTCCAGCGTCTCGCAGAACACGCCCGCATCCAGCAGCGCATCGCGCAGGTACGGCCCGTCGAAGCGGGTGCGCAGCCAGTCCTCCGAGGCGCCCTCGCCCTGCGAGGTGCCGCCGGCTGCCTGCAGCAGTGCGGCCGTGCGCGCGCGACGCGCCGCTACGTCGACGCCCTCGAACACGGTGACCGCGCTCGCGCCTTTGGCGAGGGCCTTGCCGATCTTCCCCACCTGGGCGAGGCTCACGCTGGTCTCGGCCTCGTCGGACAAGCGCATCACGGTGGGTCCATCGCCGTGCTGCGCCACGGCCCGCAGCGCTGCGGCTCCGGTCGCGAAGTCGGGGAACGTCCACGACTCCATCACGCGTTCGGCCGGCATCGGGTGCACGCGTACCGTGACTTCGGTGATGACGCCGTAGATGCCCTCGGATCCAAGGAAGAGGCGGATGAGATCCGGTCCCGCGGCGCTCCCCGGCGACCGTCCCAGCGCGATGTCGCCCGTCGGGGTCGCGACCCTGATACCGGTGACCATCGTGTCGAACCGCCCGTATCCGGCCGAGTTCTGCCCCGATGAGCGCGCGGCGGCGAATCCGCCGATCGTCGCGTAGCGGAAGCTCTGCGGGTAGTGCCCCAGCTCCATGCCGTGCCCCGCGAGGAACCGTTCCGCCTCCGGCCCGGTCGTTCCGGCGGCGAGCACCGCCTCCGCGCTCACGGCGTCGTAGCGCAGCAGGCCGGTCATCCGGCCGAGATCCAGGCTCACGACGCACCTGTGCGCACCGCGCTCGGGGTCGAGGGCGCCGACGACGCTCGTCCCGCCGCCGAAAGGGATCACGGCGATGTCGCGCTCCGCGGCCAGGCGCAGACACGCAACGACCTGGTCGTGGTCGTGCGGGCGCAGCACCGCGTCGGGCGCGGCCTGGTCCTCCTCACGGCGGCGCAGCAGGTCGGGCGTGGAACGGCCGCCGGCATGGCGGATGCGCGACTCCGCATCCGTCCGGACGTTGTCAACACCGATCGCCTCGGAGAACGCCTCGACATCGTCGGGGATGAACCCGGACGCGCTCGGCCGCACGTCGGCGAGGGCGATCGCCGGCTGGGGCCGCCGGATGCGCCCGAGCAGGAGCGGAAGCAGCGACCGCACCGCGAACGGCAGATCCTCGGCCTTCCGGGGATCGCCCCACCCGTTCCAGCGCATGGGAGTGGCCGCCTCGATCGGATCGTCGGCGTCTCTGCCGCTCGGGTTCGTCATGCGTTACAGTGTGACAGATCATGACAAAACGTCAACCCGCGTTCGATGCCCCCCTGCCGAGCTGGGACCCGACGCAGACCCGGATCCTCGAGTCCGCCGAGGCGCTCATCGCGTCGCGAGGCGTACACGGCGTGACGATCGCCGAGCTCGCCCGCCGCGCGCGAGTGAGTCGCCCGACGATCTATCGCCACTGGTCGGATGCCGACGACGTGGTCCGCGCCGCCCTGTTGCGCCGCGTGGCGAGCATCCTCGACCAGTTCCCCGAGCCGGCGACGACCCGCGCCGAGATCATCGAGGACGTGCTCCGGTTCTCCACGCTGTTCCGCGGGGACTCGGTCTACCGGCACCTGCTGACGGATGAGCCCGAGGCGTTCACGCGCTACACCCTGGAGCGGGTCGGATCCAGCCAGCGTGCGATCCTGGCCTGGATCGCGGTCTCCATCTCTGCGGCCCAGGATGATGGATCCGTCCGCCGCGATGATCCGCAGGCGATGGCGGTGATGCTGCTGCTGATCGCGCAGTCCGCACTGCTCTCCCACGGCACGGTGAGCGAACTCATCGACGAGCTCTCCTTCGAACGCGAGCTGCGCACCGCCATCGACGGGCTGCTGCGGCCATGAGCGGCTCTTCGCAACTGAACGCGCGGCGCCGGAGCGAGGAACTGCTCCGCACTGCCGAGGACCGTGTCGACCTGCTCGTCGTCGGGGGCGGGATCACCGGCGCCGGAGTGGCCCTGGACGCGGCGAGCCGCGGACTGTCGGTCGTGCTCATCGAGGCCGAGGACCTCGCCTTCGGCACCAGCCGGTTCAGTTCGAAGCTCGTGCACGGGGGGCTGCGCTACCTCGCGACCGGTGACGTCGCCACGGCGCGGGAGAGCGCGGTCGAGCGCCACCTGCTGATGACGCGGATCGCCCCTCATCTCATCCGCCCGATGGCTCAGCTGCTGCCGTTCTCCCCCGCTGCCACCCCGAAGCAGCGGCTGACAGGCGCCGTGGGGTTCGCACTCGGGGATCTGCTGCGGCTGCGGGCGGGCACTCCGCACGCCGTCCTGCCCGCACCTCACCTCATCACGGCGCGCACCGCGGCTCGGTTGGTTCCGACCCTGCAGGCGGAGCGGCTGCGGGGCGCCGTGCTCGCCGCCGACGGTCAGCTCGTCGATGACGCCCGGCTCGTCGTCGCCGTCGCGCGGACAGCCGCATCCCTCGGCGCCCGGATCCTCACGCGGGTGCGGGCACTCGCGCTCCGGCAGGACGGCGCCCACGTCGAGGACGCCCTCAACGGCGAGAGGTTCGAGATCCGCGCCCGTGCCGTGGTGAACGCCACGGGCGTCTGGGCCGGAGATCTCGATGACGCCATCCGCATGCGGCCGAGCCGGGGCACGCATCTCGTGCTCGACGCCGCGGCGCTCGGGAACCCGGCGGCGGCCCTCACCGTGCCGCATCCCGGATCCATCAGCCGCTTCGTGTTCGCTCTGCCGCAGCAGCTCGGCCGCGTCGTGGTCGGTCTCACCGATGAAGACGCGCCGGGGCCGGTGCCCTCGGTCGCCGTCCCCACGGAGCCGGAGATCGCGTTCCTGCTCGAGGTTCTCAACCGCGCCCTCGCCACGCCGATCCGGCGCGACCAGGTCCGCGGTGCATACGCGGGGCTGCGGCCGCTCATCGACACCGGCGGATCCTCCACTGCGGACATCTCTCGACGCCATCTCGTAGCCGTCTCCGAGGGCGGTTTCGTGAACGTCCTCGGAGGAAAGCTCACCACCTATCGCCGCATGGCAGAGGATGCGGTCGATCGAGCAGTCGCGATCGCAGGTCTCCCCGCGGGGCCGTGCCGCACCGCCACGCTGCCTCTCGTCGGCGCGATTGCGGCTCCTTCGCGACCCTCGGACGATCTGCACTGGCGTTACGGAGCGGAGGCCGGCCTGGTGCTGGCCTGCGCGCGCTGCACGGCCCCGCGGGAGCGCATCGCCCCGGGCATCGACGTGACACGCGCTGAGATCGAGTTCGCGGTGCGGGCCGAAGGCGCGCTGACCACCGACGACGTGCTGGACAGGCGAACGGTCATCGGCCTCGTGGACGATGACCGCTCCCTCGCCCACGGCCAGGTGTCGCGCCTCGTGGCCGAAACGCTCGCCGACCCCGCCTGAGTCCATCCCACAGCTTGCGCGACCTGGCGATGGACGCGTGCCTTGCTTCACGCTATTCTTTGAACATGTTCAGTTCAGAGTCGGACGCCACGTCGAAGCCGCTCACCCCGAAGGCCGAAGCAACAAGAGCGCGGATCCGCGCGGCCGCAATGGCCTCATTCGTCGAGCGCGGCTACCCCGACACCACCATCCGACTGATCGCCAAGGAGGCAGGCGTCTCGGTCGGGAACGCCTACTACTACTTCCCTTCCAAGGAGCACCTGGTCCAGGAGCTCTACGACCAGCAGCAGCGGGATCACGGAGCAGTAGCGCGTCCACGGCTCGAGGGTGTGACCGGCCTCGTCGATCGTCTGCGCATCATCCTCGAGACCGGCCTGGAGACCGTCGGCGCCTACCGCGCCGTCGCACCGGGCTTCCTCAGCGCGATGGTCTCCCCCGACTCCCCGATCAACCCCCTGTCCGTGGAGTCCTCTCCCGCGCGCGAGATGACGATCGGCCTGCTCCGCGAAGTCGTCCAAGGCGCGTCGCATCGTGTGCCGGACGATATCGCCGAGCGTCTGCCCGAGGCGATCTTCCCGATGTATCTCGCGCTCATCCTCCGGTGGACCTATGACGAGTCTCCCGACCAGGCGAAGACCACCCGCCTCCTCGATACCGGACTCAGACTGTTCGCCGTCGCACTTCCGTTCCTGCGCGTCCCCGGTGTCCGCGGTGTGACCCGCGACCTCCTCGACCAGATCGCGGACGTGCGGCCATGAACGCCGAGCGGGCTGTTTCGCCCCGCACACCGCAACGGCCTATGGCGTTCACCAGGGAGGAATTGGCGCGCGGCGGAGTCTGGACCTGGCTCGTCTTCCTCGCACTGGTGGCCCTGGTCATCGTCGTCCCGGAGTTGGCGTCGACGTTCGCGGCGGGGTGGGCCGGTATCTGGTCAGGGGACGACGCGGGCGCGATCTTGTCCTCCCGCATCGTCGACCTCTTCGCGGGGCTCCCCGTCCTGCTGATTGCGCTCGTCGTCTGCGGCATGCTCTCCGGGCTCGTGGCGCTCGTCGTCACACCGCTCGCCGGTCTGGTCGGACGCGGTCTCGCGCGTGTTCGGCAACGTGCGATCCATCTGTGCGCCCAACTCGCACTGGGCGCGGTCGTGGGCGCCGGCGTCGCCCTCGGGATCGGAGCCCTGAGCGGCTGGTGGTACCCGCCCCTCCTGGTGGCGACCACGGCCACCACCGCTGTCGCCACCGCCACCGGCTGGTGGCTCACGTCGCACAAGGCGCTGCGCGATGACGCCCGAGCCACCGCGGCGCGCTCGGATCCGTCCTAGCGTCGCCGGCGCTCCTCGGCGTCCGCGTCGACAGTGCGCCCCGCCACGATCTCGACCGTGCCCGTGTGCAGCGGCACCTCGCCCGTGGGGCGCGCGATCGGCACGCGGGTGCCGAGCACCTGCGCGACCACGTCCTGTGCGATCTTGCCGGCGGTGAGACCGGCGTCCTCGAGGATCTGGTCGCGGCTGGCGTGGTCGAGGTACTCGTCGGGCAGACCCAGCTCGTCGACGGCGGTGTCGATGCCAGCCTCGCGGAGCACCTGCCGCACGCGCGTGCCGACACCGCCCACACGGATGCCGTCCTCGAGGGTGATGACGAGGCGGTGCCGGGCGGCGAGCTCGACCACTGAGGGCTGCACCGGGATCGCCCAACGAGGGTCGATCACGGTCGCGCCGATCCCCTGGGCCTTGAGCCGTTCCGCCACGTCGAGCGTCAGCGTCGCGAACGGGCCGATCCCGATGAGCAGCACGTCCTCGTCCTCATCACGGGACAACACGTCCACGCCATCGTGCAGGCGCTCGAGCGCCGGGATCTCGGGGGTCACCGCACCCTTCGGGAAGCGGATCACGGTCGGCGCGTCGTCGACGGCCACCGCCTCCTCGAGCTCCTCGCGCAGGCGCTCGGCGTCACGGGGCGCCGCGATGCGGATCCCCGGCACGATCTGCAGCATGGACAGGTCCCACAGACCGTGGTGGCTCGGGCCATCGGGCCCGGTGACGCCCGCCCGGTCCAGCACGAACGTCACCCCGGCGCGGTGCAGTCCGACGTCCATCAGCACCTGGTCGAACGCGCGGCCCATGAACGTGGCGTAGAGCGCAACCACCGGATGCAGACCGCCGTAGGCGAGCCCCGCGGCCGCGGTCACCGCGTGCTGCTCTGCGATGCCGACATCGTAGACGCGGTCGGGGAACCGCTCCGCGAACGGCGCGAGACCCGTGGGCCGCAGCATCGCCGCCGTCATCGCGATGACCTTCGGGGTGCGCGAACCGACGTCGACCAGCGCGTCGGCGAACACGTCGGTCCAGCCGGTGCCGCTCGCCGAGAGGGGGGCCCCGGTCTTCGGATCGATCTTGTTGACCGCGTGGAACTGATCCGCCTCGTCATCGAGCGCGGGCTGATAGCCCCGGCCCTTCTCGGTGATGACGTGCACGATGACCGGCGCGCCATAGTCCTTCGCGAGCTGCAGCGTCTCGAGGAGGGACGGGATGTCGTGTCCGTCGATCGGGCCCAGGTACTTGATGTCGAGATTGGAATACAGCTCCTCGTTGTTCGAGAAGCGCGAGAGGAAGCCGTGCGTCCCACCGCGCACTCCGCGGTAGAACGCGCGCCCGACCGGGCCGAACGCGCGGAAGAACCGATCCGACTTGCGGTGCAGGTCGCGGTACACCCCCGCCGTGCGCACCCGGTTCATGTATCGGGCCATACCGCCGATCGTCGGCGCGTAGGAGCGCCCGTTGTCGTTCACGACGATCACCAGGTTGCGCTCGTTGTCATCGGAGATGTTGTTGAGCGCCTCCCACGTCATGCCGCCGGTGAGCGCGCCGTCGCCGACGACCGCGACGACGTGACGGTCCCCGCGACCTGTCGCGGTGAAGGCGCGCGAGATCCCGTCGGCCCAGCTCAGCGAGCTCGAGGCATGCGAGGACTCGACCACGTCGTGGGCGCTCTCCGAGCGCTGCGGGTAGCCGGCCAGTCCCCCGCGCGACCGCAGAGCGGAGAAGTCCTGACGCCCGGTGAGCAGTTTGTGCACGTACGACTGATGCCCGGTGTCGAAGATGATCGGGTCATCCGGGGAGGAGAACACCCGGTGCAGGGCGATCGTCAGCTCCACGACTCCGAGGTTCGGCCCCAGGTGTCCCCCGGTGCGGGCTACGTTCTCGATCAGGAATGAGCGGACCTCCGCGGCCAGCTCGACGAGCTGTTCGGGGGTGAGCCGATCGAGGTCGCGGGGACCGGAGATGCCGGAAAGGATCGCCACCGTGTCTGCCTCCTGAAGCCAATCGTGCGCGACGAGTCAGAACCCGCAGCACCGAGCCAGCCTACCGAGCAATGCTGCCGGACCGCTGGACATCCGCCGCATCCGGGCCGACGTAGCGCCCGATCGGACGCAACCGCAACGGCGCGCGCCTGTACTCGTCCAGCGCATGCCCGCACCAGCCGGCGGAGCGAGCAACAGCGAAAACGGTCTCCCCGGCGTCCGCGGGCATCTCCCAGGCCAGCGCCATCACGGCCAGCGCGAGATCGACCGTGGGATGAAGACCGGTCCGGGAATGCACGACGGTGGTGACTTGATCGGCCACGTGCAACGCCGCTTCGGCCTGCGGATCCGCCGTCTCCCGCAACAGGCGCAGCAGCAGCCTCGCCCGCGGGTCGCCGTCCGGGTAGAGCAGCTGACCGAATCCGGGGATCCCCGCTCCGCCCAGGCGTGTCGCGGTCGCCACCGCGGCCGCAGGATCCGCGCCGTCCTGCACCTGCCGCAGGAGGGCGTGCACGGCGGCGCTCACGGCGCCGTGCAGGGCCGAGTCGAGCGCACCGAACCCGGCCGCCACGACGGCGTAGGGATGGGCTCGCGCCGACGCTGCGGCCCGCGCGGCGAGGGTCGATACCGCCATGTCGTGGTCGACGAGGAGCACGAGTGCGGCGTCCAGCACCCGCACGCGGGCCGGCGTCGCCGGCAGCGCGGTGAGCCGGGGCCAGAGCCGCGCCGCAACGGACGTGGCAGATGCACCAGCCGGTGCGCCACCGGTCCCGTCGTTCTCGGCGCCGAGCAACGGGAGCGCGTCCACCAGCCCAGCGACGAGTCGGGTCGCGACTCTGGCGACGGTCTCAGCGCGGAGGTCGTAGCGCTCGGGGTCGTCCGCCGCGAGGGCCGCGACCGCCGCGAGCAGACGGCTGAACGCCCCGGCCCCGGGCGGCAGCGCTGCGAGTACCCGGCCCGCCGCGCCGCCCCCGGGCCCGTCCAGCGGCAAGGCATCGAGCTGCGGTCGATCCGTGCGCGCGAAGAGCCAGCGCACAACGGCGTCGAACCTCGGCGGCTCGCCCTCCCCTGCGACCAGCTGGTCGATCGGGACCCCGCGGATCCAGAGTTCGCCGTCCTCGATCAGCGCGATGTCCGTGTCGATGACCGCCAGCGGGCTCCCGTCGGCCCCGGCCGGGCGCGCCGCGCCGTGCGAGGGCGATGTCGCCCGGCGTCGCGCACGGGCGAACCTCTCGACCTCGAGCGGGTCGAACAACGAGCCGTGCGCCCCGCGCTCGCGCGCGATCAGGCCGCGAGAGACATACGCGTAGAGCGTCTCCGTCCGCACACCGAGGCGCGCCGCGGTCTGCGCCGCCGTGAGTGCGTCCATCGCGAGCTCCTTCATTGATCCGATCAACATTGACCATATCCGGATCCATTAGCCATCGTGAGCGAAGAGCCGCCATCCGCGACTCGCCAGAGAGGAGCCGACATGGCCATCACCATCGATCGCAACGACACGCATCTCATCGACGTTCCACGAGGACTCACCAACGTCGTCGTCGCCGAGACCACGATCGGAGACGTCCGCGGCGAGGAGGGCTTCTTCCAGTACCGGGGCGTCTCGGGTGTGGAGCTGGCCGCCGATGCCCGATTCGAGGACGCCTGGAGGCTGGTGGCGCTCGGCGCACTGCCGCAGAACGCCGCAGACTCCACCGCCTTCCGCACCCGAACGGCGGCTGCACGGTCGATCCCCGAGCACCTGCACGGACCGCTGTCGGCGATCGCCGCTTCCGGCCTGGACCCGATGGCACAGCTGCGCACCGGACTCGCCCTGATCTCGGCCGCCGACGGCCGACGCCCGCTCTATGACGAGACGGAATCCGAGCGCACCGAGGACACGATCCGGCTCGCCGCGGTCGCGCCGGCCCTGGTCGCCGCGCTGCACCGGTGGAGCAGAGGTCAGGATCCGATCGAGCCGGACGGCGATCTCGACCCCGTCACGGACTATCTGCGTATGCTCTCGGGCGTCACTCCCGACCTCCGTCTCGCCGCTGCGCTGGGCACGTACCTGACCGCGGCGATCGACCACGGGTTCAACGCGTCGACGTTCACGGCGCGGGTCATCGCGTCCACCGGCGCCGACCTCGCCTCGTGCGTCGGCGGTGCACTCGGCGCGCTCTCCGGGCCGCTGCACGGCGGCGCCCCGGCGCGCACTCTCGACATGCTGGACGAGATCGGCACCCCCGAACGTGCGGATGCCTGGGTGCGCGAGCGCATCCGGAACGGCGGACGGATCATGGGCTTCGGGCACGCGGTCTATCGCACAGAGGATCCCCGCTCGCGTCTCCTGCGCGGCGTCGCCCAGCGGCTCCGCGCCGACGGACTCGCGTCGGACCGCGTCGACCTCGCCGTGACGGTGGAGCAGACCGTGCTGCGGGTGCTGGACGAGCTCAAGCCAGGCCGCGCCCTGCGCACGAACGTCGAACTCTACGCCGCAGTCGTCATGGAGGCGTGCGGGATTCCGCGCGAGCTGTTCACTCCGACGTTCGCATCGGCACGCCTGATCGGCTGGGGCGCGCACGCCTGCGAGCAGGTGCAGGACGGCAAGATCCTCCGCCCCTCGTCCCGCTACATCGGAGCGTCGTCACACTCTCGTTGATCGCCACCGACCCCGGGTCTATGCTCGGCGGCAGGCGGGCACGGGGACGCGAGCGATCGTCCCCGTGCGCCCGAAGGACCGGACCCGAACGGCCCGCCGGTGCGCTTGGACATTCCGCGATCGTGGATCCGAGGAGACGAACGTGAACGCGCAGACACCGGCATCCCGCGGCACCGCGCGGCGAAGGACGATCGTCGTCATTGCAGGCGCTGCTGCCATCGCACTGCTCGTGGTCATCGCCTGGATCGTGTGGCGGCCGGCGGGCGGGGCCGCTCCCGCCGCGATCGCGTCGTCCGCACGTCCGGACGTCCAGAACGCACGGGTCGACTCGATCATCCGAGAGGCCATGAAGGCCGACAGTCTCAAGGCGGTGATCGTGCGGGTCACGATCGATGGCAAGGTCGTCTCGATGCAGGCGTACGGCGACTCGATGACCGGCGTCCCCGCCACCACCGACATGCATTTCCGCAACGGTGCGGTGGCGTTCGAGTACGTCTCCACGTTGTTGCTGGAGTACGTCGACGAGGGGAAGATCACCCTCGACGACACGGTCGACAAGTGGATGCCCAGCCTGCCCGAGGCGAACAAGGTCACGCTCAGGATGCTGACGAACCAGACCACCGGATATCCCGACTTCGAGACGGATCCGGAGTGGACCGCGGCCTACAACGCCGACCCGTTCCACGAGTTCACGTTCGACGAGCGATTGAAGGACGCGTTCAATCGCCCTCTGCAATTCGAGCCCGGCACAAACTGGAGCTACGCGCACACCAACTTCATGATCCTCGGCCACATCCTCTCCATGATCGGAGGAGCTCCCCTCGACCAGCTGCTGGAGAAGAAGGTCCTCGGCCCGATGGGTCTGACGCAGACGGCGGCGTACAGCACGGCGACCGTGCCGGAGCCGGTGCTGCATGCGTACAGCTCCGAACGCCGCGTGGCCCTCGGCATCCCTCCGTCGATGCCGTTCACGGAGGAGTCGACGTTCTGGAACCCTGCCTGGGGCACGCCGATCGGAGCGGCCGAGACGACCACGATCACCGACATGGCGACGACCGCGGTCGCCGTCGGCACCGGCAAGCTGCTCTCACCGAAGAGCTTCCACGAGATGACCGATTCGACGTTGATCGGTTTCGGCACACCGCTCCCGGTCTGCGCCGGGTCGTGCTTCACCCAGGTCACCGGTTACAACTACGGGCTCGGGGTGGTGCGATCCGGATCCTGGCAACTGCAGAATCCTCTGCTGAGCGGCTACAGCGCCACAGAGGCGTATCTGCCCTCGAAGAAGATCGCGATCGCGGTGGCGACGACGTTCCTGCCGGGTGCCTTTGACGCGAACGGCATCTACGACAACTCGAGCGACCGGCTGTTCCGGCAGATCGCCACAGAACTCGCCCCGGACGACCCGCCGCCGACGCTTCCGGCGAAGAAGAGCTGACGAGATACACGAACGGGGCCGGCTCCCGAAGGAACCGGCCCCGTTGTGGTGCGCGTGGATCAGACCAGCGAGCGCAGCACGTACTGCAGGATGCCGCCGTTGCGGTAGTAGTCGGCCTCACCGGGGGTGTCGATGCGAACCACCGCGTCGAACTCGACCGTCGGCTTGCCCTCGGGAGAGAACTCGCTCGGCGCCGCGGTCACGCGGACCGTCTTGGGCGTGGTGCCCTCGTTGAGCTCCTCGAGGCCCGCGATCGAGACGATCTCGGTGCCATCGAGGCCCAGCGACTCCCAGGACTCGCCCGCGGGGAACTGCAGCGGCACGACGCCCATGCCGATGAGGTTCGAGCGGTGGATGCGCTCGAAGCTCTCGGTGATGACCGCCTTCACTCCGAGGAGGTTGGTGCCCTTCGCCGCCCAGTCACGGGAGGATCCGGATCCGTACTCCTTGCCGCCGAAGATCACCAGCGGGGTGCCCTGGGCCTGGTAGTTCGTGGAGGCGTCGAAGATGTACGCCTGCGGGCCGCCGGGCTGGGTGAAGTCGCGGGTGTATCCGCCCTCGATCTGCTCGCCGCCGTTGACGGCCTTGACCAGCGCGTTCTTCAGGCGGATGTTCGCGAACGTGCCGCGGATCATCACCTCGTGGTTGCCACGACGCGAGCCGTAGGAGTTGAAGTCCTTCTGCGCCACGCCGTGCTCGGTGAGGTACTGGGCGGCGGGCGTGCCCGCCTTGATGTTGCCGGCCGGGGAGATGTGGTCGGTGGTGACCGAGTCTCCCAGAGTCGCCAGCACACGAGCACCTGAGATGTCGGTGACCGGAGCCGGGGTCGCCTGCATGCCGTCGAAGTACGGCGCCTTGCGCACGTAGGTCGAGTCGGCGTCCCACTCGAAGACCGGACCGGTCGGCGTGGGCAGGCTCGTCCAGCGCTCGTCGCCGTCGAACACCGTGGCGTACTGCTTGATGAACTGGTCGCGCGAGATCGACGAATCGATGATCTGCTGCACCTCAGCGGGGTCGGGCCAGACGTCCTTGAGGAACACGTCGTTGCCCTCGCCGTCGGTGCCCAGCGCCTGGGTGTCGAAGTCGAAGTTCATCGACCCGGCCAGGGCGTAGGCGACGACCAGCGGCGGGCTCGCGAGGTAGTTCATCTTCACGTCGGGACTGATCCGGCCCTCGAAGTTGCGGTTGCCGGAGAGCACCGCGGTGACGGCGAGGTCGTGCTCGTTGATCGCGGCCGAGACCTCGTCGATCAGCGGGCCCGAGTTACCGATGCAGATCGTACAGCCGTAGCCGACCGTGTAGAAGCCGAGGCCCTCGAGGTCCTTGTCGAGACCCGACTTCTCGTAGTAGTCGGTGACGACCTTGGAGCCCGGGCCGAGCGTGGTCTTGACCCACGGCTTCTGCTTCAGGCCCTTGGCGAGGGCGTTGCGGGCGAGAAGGCCGGCGGCGATCATGACGGACGGGTTCGAGGTGTTGGTGCACGAAGTGATCGCGGCCAGCGTCACGGCGCCGTTGTCGAGGATGTACTTCTGCCCGTCCGGCGTCTTGACCTTGACCGGCTTGGACGCGGCCTTCGGGGACCCCGAGGACAGCGTGGGGATCTCGTTGGTCTCGACCTCTTCCCCCGGGACGGATCCCGGGTCCGACGCCGGGAAGGATCCGGAGTCGTTGATGTCGATCGGACCCGTGACGTAGTTCAGGATGTCCTTCTCGAACTGCGCCTTCGACTCGGACAGGAGGATGCGGTCCTGCGGGCGCTTCGGTCCGGCGATCGAGGGCACGACCGTAGAGAGGTCGAGCTCGAGGTACTCGCTGAAGCTGGGCTCCTTGGCTGCGTCGTGCCAGAGCGACTGCTGCTTGGCGTAGGCCTCGACGAGGGCCACGGCCTGCTCGTCGCGACCGGTCAGGCGCAGGTAGTCGAGGGTGACGTCGTCGATCGGGAAGATCGCAGCGGTGGAGCCGAACTCCGGCGACATGTTGCCGATCGTGGCGCGGTTGGCGAGCGGCACCGAGGCGACGCCGGCGCCGTAGAACTCGACGAACTTGCCGACCACGCCGTGCTTGCGGAGCATGTCGGTGATCGTCAGCACGACGTCGGTCGCGGTGACGCCGGCGGGGATCGCGCCGGTCAGCTTGAAGCCGACGACGCGCGGGATCAGCATCGACACGGGCTGGCCGAGCATGGCGGCCTCGGCCTCGATGCCGCCGACGCCCCAGCCCAGCACGCCCAGGCCGTTGACCATGGTGGTGTGCGAGTCGGTGCCGACGCAGGTGTCGGGGTAGGCGCGCAGCACGCCGTTGACGGAGCGGTCGTAGACGACCTTCGCCAGGTGCTCGATGTTCACCTGGTGCACGATTCCGGTGCCCGGCGGGACGACCTTGAAGTCGTCGAAGGCGGTCTGGCCCCAGCGCAGGAACTGGTACCGCTCGCCGTTGCGCTCGTACTCGATCTCGACGTTGCGCTCGATCGCGTCCGGGCGGCCGAACAGGTCGGCGATCACGGAGTGGTCGATGACCATCTCGGCCGGGGACAGCGGGTTGATCTTGTTCGGGTCGCCGCCGAGGGCGGTGACGGCCTCGCGCATGGTGGCGAGGTCGACGATGCAGGGCACGCCGGTGAAGTCCTGCATGACCACGCGCGCCGGCGTGAACTGGATCTCGGTGTCAGGCTGGGCCGCCGGGTCCCAGGATCCGAGAGCCTCGATCTGCGCCTTCGTCACATTCGCGCCATCCTCGGTGCGAAGCAGGTTCTCCAGGAGGACCTTGAGGCTGAACGGGAGCTTCTCGTATCCGGGGACCGTGTCGATCCGGAAGATCTCGTAGTCGGTGCTGCCGACCGTCAGGGTGCTCTTGGCACCGAAGCTGTTCACCGTGGACACGGATCCGTCTCCTTCTGTTCGGATGGAAGCGACAGTCGACACCATCTTGCTCGCCCGCTCCCCCGCGCGGCTAGCAAGGCGGGCCTTACCAGTCTGCTCTCGCGGACGGGCGAGCGAAAGGTGCTGATTTATCTTGACGTCAAGATAAATCTAGCACGGTGCGGGCGGCGCCGACTCACCCCTGACGCGTGTCGGCGTCGTGCTTCGGCGGGTACAGCGCACGCACCAGCAACCACGTCACAGCGACCATCGGCGCGAACAGCGGGAGCCCCATCACGAGCTTGAGCGTGCCCAGCGCCTGCACGTTGCCGGAGAAGTACAGCGGCAGCTGCACGGCCAGGCGCGCGAAGAACAGGGCGGCCCACGCGATCGTGATCCAGAAGAAGGCGCGGCGCTTGCGCTTGTCCGTTCGCCAGCCGCGCACGTCGCCCATGAGGAATCCGGCGGCGAGGCCGATGAGCGCCCATCCGACGAGGGCCGAGATGAGCAGCACCGTGCCGTAGAGCGCGTTGGTGAAGAAGCCGGGCACGAAGTTGTCCTGGCCGCGCCCCGTCCACAGCGCGAGTCCCGCGGCGACCGCGACGGCGACGAGTCCGCCGAGCGCCGAAGCAGCGGGCGAACGCTGCAGCAGGCGGACCACGGAGAAGATCGCGGCGAGCCCGACCGACACGATCAGCGAGAGCCAGAGCGGATCCGGTCGCAGCGTGTAGATGATGAGAAATGCAGCGCTGGGCAGCACGGACTCGAGCACTCCGCGCCAACCTCCCATCGCGCTCCACACGACGTGCCCCGTGCTGGCACCGGAGTTCGGATCGATGCCGAGACGCTGCGCGGCGCCGCCGAGCGCGGCCCCGAGGCTCTGCGCGGCGTCGGGCGCCGGGGGCGGCGCGTACCGATCCTCGGGAGCACCCCCGGACCCGCGCTCCGCGTCGTCCGGCCGCGACGTGCTCACGCCGTGCCGGGGGCCGCGGGCATGCGCAGGGGGATGAGATCGCGCGGGGGCATGGGGGCTCCGCCGCGCACCACGACGATCGAGCGGAACAGGTCCTCGACGGCAGCGGCCGCAGTCTCGTCGGATGCCGCGGCTCCGCCGATCACGCCCCGCAGGAACCAGCGCGGACCGTCGACGCCCACGAACCGGGCGAGACGCGTGACAGCTGCGTCGCCGGCGACAGCGGGGATCTCCGCCAGCAGTTCGGCACCCAGGGCGCCTTCACGCTCGGTGACGGTGCCGCCCTGCTGCGAGATCTGCTCCTGGATCTGCGCGCGCGTCTCGTCCCACAGCCCACTCGAGCGGGGCGCCGCGAACGGCTGCACCTGCAGGGTCGAGTCGGCGTAGTCGAGGCCCACGGCGACGATGCGCTGCGTCTGCTCCTCCACTTCGAGGCGGAGGTTCAGCCCCTCACGCGGAAGGATCTTGATGGCGCCGAGGTCGATGTAGGGACGGACCGGGTTGGCCTCGCTCTCGTCGAACGGGCCGTCGACCGCGCGGTCGCGGACGGGCGCCTCCGAGGCGTCCTCCACGGGCTCGATCCCGGACGTGGTGTCGTCGCTCATGCGTTCTCCTGGCTCTGGGTCTGATAGCCGGTGGATCCGAATCCGCCTGCTCCGCGCACCGATTCGTCCAGTGCGTCGACCGGGATGAACCGGGCTCGGGTGACGGGCATGACGATCAGCTGGGCGATCCGATCACCGACCGCGACATCGTACGCCGCATTGCTGTCGGTGTTCAGCAGGCTCACCTTGATCTCCCCGCGATAGCCGGCGTCCACGGTGCCCGGGGCGTTGACGACGGTGATGCCGTGCTTGGCCGCGAGACCGCTGCGCGGGACGACGAACGCGGCGAAACCCTCGGGAAGCGCGATGCTCACGCCGGTGCCGACCAGCGCGCGCTGCCCGGGCTCGAGCCGCAGCGCCTCGGTCGAGACGAGGTCGGCTCCGGCGTCGCCGGGGTGGGCGTAGACGGGAAGCTGGGGCGCGATAATGGGAACGTCCACGGATTCGGTCACGGAAAGAGGCTAATGCAGAACGCAGCACGCGATGCCGGGACCGCCTCGACGGCCACCCGCTACCGCGAACGTCTCGCGCCGAGTCTGTGGCTGTTCCTCGCCGCGGCCCTCGGCGGCCCCATGCTCGCGCTGGTGTTCGTGCCGGCCGGATCGGGCGTCGCGCTGATCATCGGCATCGCCGCGACCGTCGCGATCATCGTCCTGATGATCGCCGGGTCGCCGCGCGTGGCGGTAGAGAAGCACGTACTACGCGCCGGCCGGGCCTGGATCGATGCCTCCTGGCTGGGCGAGCCGGAGGTCCGCACCGGGGATGATGCGCGTCAGGCGCGCGGCCCCGGCCTTACCGCCCGCGGCTGGCATCTGATCCGCGGCGGCATCGACGGCGTGGTGATCGTGCCGAATACGGATCCGGCAGACCCGGCGCCGAGCTGGACGATCTCCTCGCGCACGCCGGACCGGTTGGCCGCTGCGATCGACGCCGCTCGCGCCGCGGCGAACCCGCAGGCCTGAGCAGAAACCCGCACGACTCCGCCGTCTCGGATCCGCTTTCGCTGACGGCGGACGCCCGTGAACGCAGAACGCGCCCGGAACCGAGAAGGTCCGGGCGCGAGCAGCGAAGGGGAATCAGGCCGCGCATTCCTTGCAGATGGGGCCTGCCTTGTCCTCGTGGTCCAGCTGCGAACGGTGCTTCACGAGGAAGCAGCTGACACAGGTGAACTCGTCCTCCTGCGGGGGCAGCACCACGACGTCGAGCTCGACGTCGGAGAGGTCGGCTCCCGGAAGGTCGAATCCGCCCGGGTTGTCCGAATCCTCAGCGTCGATCGATCCCGACAGCTTGTCGGGGACGCGCTCCTTGAGAGCCTCGATCGACTCGCTCTCGTCTTCGTTCTTGCGCGGAGCGTCGTAATCGGTTGCCATGGGTTTGGATCTCCAGTCTCATCCTGCGAGCGGCTTGGCATCCTGCGTGTGCCGGGCGCCGGGGGTGTTCGGCGGCCCATAGTTTGCATGACGCGCGTGCAAATCGCAAATGCCGCTCTGTCTGCGCATCAGAACTCACGGCACGCCCGCGATATTCCCGGCGGCGCGCACACCGCATGACACCATGAACCGACACTCATTCTGAGGGGCTGAAGCCATGGAACACGTCACGATCGTCGGCGCGGAAGACGACGTCCTCGTTCTCGCCACCGAATCGGGAGAGCGATTCGCCCTCCCGATCGACGAGGTGCTGCGCGCCGAACTGCGCCGGGCCAAGGCCGGTCGCGAGGAGAAGGCTCCTCCGCTGGCTGCGAGTCCCCGCGAGATCCAGTCGCACATCCGCGCCGGGTTGTCCGCGACTGAGGTCGCCGAACTCCTCGGGGTGGACCTCGAAGTGGTGCAGCGCTTCGAGAGCCCCGTGCTCGCCGAGCGCGAGCACATCGTCGGTCAGGCCCTCGCCGTTCCTGTGCTGATCGGCAGCGAGGTCGAGCCCGATGCACAGCCGACGTTCGGCGTCGCGATCCGCGCCAAGCTCTCGGAGCTGGCGGCTGCCGACGAGCGGTGGGCGAGCTGGAAGGACGACACCGGCTGGGTCATCAAGCTCGAGTTCACCGCGAACGACGTCGAGCACGATGCGCGATGGTCGTTCGATCCGCGTCGCAGCGCGCTGGCGCCGCTCAATGCGGACGCCACGCAGCTGTCCCGCCAGGGCGCTCTGCCGGAGGGGCTGATCCCCCGTCTGCGCGCACTCGACAAGGACCGCTCGTCGCCGTACAAGGACGACACCCGATTCGATTCGGGCGCGTTCGGCCCGCGCCTGGTGCCCGCCCCCGCCGAGCCCGTCGAGGCGGAGGAGGACGGCGCGACCGTCGCACAGGAGCCCCGGTCTGCGCGACACCCTCAGACCGCATCCAACGCCCAGGAGGCGGCGACGCGCAGCGCGTCCTTCGCTCCTGCGACGCCGTCCGACACGGCTGACCTACTGGAGGCCCTGCGCCGCCGGCGCGGGCAGCGCGAGGTCCGACCCACCGTGGAGGAAGAGCCCGAGGAGTCCCGCCCGCTCGCCTTGTTCGAGGCCCTCGAGCCCGGATACGAGCCGGAGCCCGAGCAGTCGACGACGGCCCCCGTCTCGATCGACGGCGACTCCACCCCGCGCCGACGCCGGCGTGAGATGCCGTCCTGGGACGAGATCGTGTTCGGAGCCCGCAGCGACGACTGACCACGGCTGCAGCCGCTGATCGGCCCCGGTCGATCAGCGCGCGAAGGCGCCGAACCGGAGCGACGGCACGCGCAGCTCCTCCGAGCTGAGCGATCCGTGTTGACCGATCATGCCCTGTGAACGCTGATCCTCAGCGGTCCCGTCGTACAGCGCCCAAAGGCCACGGGCGGGTACCACGAGATCGCCGATCCGCTCCTGTGCCTCAGCGGTCGGAGCGGATCCGAACAGGCCGCCGTCGATCGCCTGCGCGCGCGTGAGCACGTCCGCAGCGCCCTCGACCCCCGCGGCCCAGGCCGCAGCGATCTCGTCGCGCCTGGCCGGATCCTCCACATAGACGTGCAGCATGCGCGGCTCCCCCGCGATCGCTGCGACCCCGTCATGCAGGCGGCTGCGCTCGTCGAGGATGAGATGCCTGGTGCGCGGCACGTCGACCATGCCGTGGTCGGCGGTGATCAGCATGCCCACGCCGTCGGGCGTCCCGGCGGGGATCGCCGCATCCAGCTCCTCGAGCGCGCGGACCCATTCCGCTGAGGCCATGCCGTGCTTGTGTCCGGCCTTGTCCGCCTCCGGGAGGTAGCAGTACACGAGTGACCCCTCGTGCTCCTCGGCGAGGCTCAGGGCCAATGCGACGCGCTCGGCCGCCGTGCGGGCGGAGCGGAACTCGGCACCCCGCAGGGTCGCCGCGGAGAAGCCGCTGCCGGCATACTCGGCCAGTCCCACGGCGAACGCCGGACGTCCCGCCGCGGTTGCGGTCTCGAACACGGTCGGCGTGCGCTGCCATTCGGTCGGATCGACGCGCGCCTTCTCCCAGCCTGCCAGCTGGTTGACCAGCACGCCGGTGCGCGGGTCTCTGACCTCGTAGCCGACCAGTCCGTGCCGGCCCGGATCCACGCCGGTCAGCAGGCTCGTGAGGGCGGCCGCGGTCGTGGACGGGAAGACGCTGGAGAGCACGTCCTTCTTCGCCATGGCCCCTGCCAGGCGGCGGGCATGGCCCGCATGCGCGCGCAGCGGGATCGCGCCCAGCCCGTCCATGACGACCAGTACCGCCGACCGCACCCCCGGCAGCACACCATCGCGGCCGTCCAGAGCGTTGAACAGGTCGTGCGCCACCCCGGTGATGCTCCGGAGTGAGGGCGGGATCGCCGGTAGCATGAGGGTCATCCGAGTCAGTCTCGCACAGAGCCCGGCACGGATCCGGCGTCGAGAACCGCTCCGCCGCCGCCCGAAACCCGCAGGAAGCCCATGCCCCGCACGACCACGCCGCCCGAGCCGATCGAAGAGCGCATCCAGGACATCGATCTCTCGAGCGAGATGCAGGGATCGTTCCTGGAGTACGCCTACTCGGTCATCTACTCCCGCGCGCTGCCGGACGCGCGCGACGGGCTCAAGCCGGTGCAGCGCCGGATCCTGTTCCAGATGGCGGAGATGGGCCTGCGCCCCGACCGCGGCCACGTCAAGAGCGCCCGCGTCGTGGGCGACGTGATGGGCAAGCTGCACCCGCACGGCGACTCCGCGATCTACGACGCTCTGGTCCGCCTCGCGCAGCCCTTCGCGCTGCGCCTGCCTCTCGTGGACGGACACGGCAACTTCGGCTCCCTGGACGATGGTCCCGCCGCCTCCCGCTACACCGAGGCGCGCCTCGCCCCCTCCTCTCTCGCGCTGACCGAGAGCCTGGACGAGGACGTCGTCGACTTCGTGCCGAACTACGACGGCCAGTTCCAGCAGCCCTCCGTGCTGCCCGCCGCGTTCCCGAACCTGCTGGTCAACGGCGCGAGCGGCATCGCGGTCGGCATGGCCACCAACATGGCGCCGCACAACCTCATCGAGGTCGTGGCAGCGGCCATCCACCTCCTCGAGCACCCGGAGGCCACCACCGAGGAGCTCATGGAGTTCGTCCCGGGCCCCGACTTCCCCTCGGGCGGCATCGTGATGGGCCTCGACGGCGTCCGCGACGCCTACGCGAACGGCCGCGGAGCGTTCAAGGTGCGAGGCAAGGTCTCCATCGAGCCGCTCGGACCGCGCCGTACCGGCATCGTGGTCACCGAGCTGCCCTACATGGTCGGGCCCGAACGGGTGATCGAGAAGATCCGCGACGCCGTGCAGGCGAAGAAGCTCCAGGGCATCAGCGATGTCAACGATCTGACCGACCGCAATCACGGTCTGCGGATCCAGATCGGCATCAAGACGGGCTTCGACCCGAATGCGGTGCTGGAGCAGCTGTACCGGCTGACGCCGATCGAGGATTCCTTCAGCATCAACAACGTCGCCCTCGTCGACGGGCAGCCGCGCACGCTCGGACTCAAGGAGCTGCTCAGCGTCTATGTGCGGCACCGTCTCGAGGTCGTCACGCGCCGCAGCCGGTACCGCCTGGCCCGCCGCGAGGAGCGCCTGCACCTCGTCGAGGGCCTCCTCATCGCGATCCTCGACATCGACGAGGTCATCCAGGTCATCCGCTCCTCCGACGACTCGGAGCAGGCCCGCAGCCGCCTGCAGAGCGTCTTCGACCTCAGCGAGCGGCAGGCCGAGTACATCCTCGAGCTGCGCCTGCGTCGGCTCACCAAGTTCTCCCGCATCGAGCTGGAGACCGAGCGCGACGCGCTGCTCGCGGAGATCGCGGCGCTGCAGGAGCTGCTCGGCAGCGAGGCCCTGCTGCGCGGCCAGGTCGCGACCGAGCTCGATGCGGCGGCCGAGGCCTACGGCACCCCGCGGCGCACCCTGCTGCTCAACGCCGCGCCGCCCAAGGCCCGCGCTGCCAAGGGGCCCGTGGACACGCAGATCGCCGACGCGCCGACCGTCGTGGTCCTCTCCACCACCGGCCGCGCCGTGCGGGTGGATCTCGAGCCCGGTCAGGAGCTCTCCCCCGCCTCCCGGCGCAGCAAGCACGACGCGATCCTCGCCACGCTGGAGACCACGACCCGCACCGAGATCGGCGCGGTCACCACGGCGGGCCGGGTCCTGCGCTTCACCGCGATGGACCTGCCGTCCGTGCCGTCCGCCTCGGTGCACCTCGCCGCGGGCGTGCCGCTGCGCGACTACATCGGGCTGCTCGACAAGAGTGAGCGGATCCTCGCGCTCGTGCGCTTCGACGATGACACGCCGATCGCGCTGGGCACGCGCACCGGCGTCGTGAAGCGGGTCGTGCCGTCTTCCCTCCCCGTGAAGCCCGAGCTCGAGATCATCGGGTTGAAGCCCGGCGACGCGGTCGTCGGCGCGGGCGCGGCCCCCGACGACGCCGAACTCGTGTTCGTCACGAGCGACGCCCAGCTGCTGCACTTCGCCGCGTCGGGAGTGCGCCCCCAGGGAGCGCCCGCGGGTGGCATGGCCGGCATCAAGCTCGGCGCCAAGGCCGAGGTGATCGCCTTCTCCGTGCTCGCCGCCGATGCGGAGGCGATCGTGGTGACCGTGTCCGGCGCGACCGGGATGATCGCCGGCACCGACGCGGGCCGCGCGAAGTCGTCCCGGTTCTCCGAGTTCCCCGGCAAGGGGCGCGCCACCGGCGGTGTCCGCGCGCACGCCTTCCTCAAGGGCGAGGACCGGCTGATGCTGGCCTGGGTCGGCACGGAGCCCGCGCTCGCGGTCGGCCCGGACGGATCGGCCCGTACCCTGCCGGAGGCCGGCGCCAAGCGCGACGGGTCCGGACAGGCCATCGACGGCGTGATCGGGTCGATCGGCGGTGTGCTCGGCGCCTGATCGCCGGGTGCCGTCGCCTACAGCCGCAGCGCCAGCGCGTTGGCCGTGAGACCGGCCGCCGTTCCGCACAGCACGACGGTGTCGCCCGTGCCGACGCGGCCGGATTCCAGGGCACGGGTCAGCATGAACGGCACCGACGCGGAGACCATGTTGCCGAACGCCTCGACCTCGTCGACGCGCCGGTCACCGGGCACGCCGATCCGGTCGAGCATCGGACCGAGCGCCGCCGACGCCTGATGCGGGATCCACAGGGCGATGTCGTCGTGGGCGAGGCCGGCCCTCCGCAGGAACCGGTCGAAGAAATCGGGCAGCACGCGCATCATGCCGAGCAGCGCCCGCCGGCCGTCCATGTCGAACAGGTAGTCGGCCGGATCCGTGACGGCGTACTGCTGGGCGGGCGAGTGCGACAACCCTCCGCGCAGCTCGGTGTCGTGCACGTGCGCGGGCCAGGTCTGCTGCTGACTGGCCACCACGCCCCGATCCGGCGCGGTCGCGCGACGGAGCAGGACCGCCACGGCGGCATCGCTGAAGAGTTCGAAGCTCTCCCGCTGGTCGGGGTTGAGGAACCGCGACGCGACGTCGCCCGCCACGACCAGCACGGTCTGGTGGTCGCCGCCCTCCAGATAGCGGGAGGCGATGTCGAGAGCGGTCACGAAGCTCGTGCAGGTCGAGTTGACGTCGAAGGCGGCTGCATGGCCGGCCGAGGTGAGGCGCTCCCACACGAGCGCCGCCGTGCACGGGATCGGCTGGACGCCGGCGGCGGATGCGCCGAGCACCAGATCGATGTCATCGGTCGTCAGGCCCGCATGTTCGATGGCGCGCCGCCCGGCTTCGGCGAGCATGTCGAGGTGCGACACGTCATCCTCGACCCGATATCGCACGCTCTCGCCGAACCGTACCGTGCGGCTCGGGAGCACCCTGCCCCATCCCGCGATCTCACAGCTCCGCATCGTCACGATCCCCCCTCCAGCGCCGCTCCACGCGCCGCAGCTTCCGTCCCGGCTCCGGTGCATACGGCACGAAACGCAGCTCTGCGCGGTCGGCACCGAGACGGTCCGCCAATGTTCCCAGTTCCGCCGCGACGTTCGCCTGCACCAGGGCGAGCGGTGTGTCCGCCGCCGCTTCGATGCCGACCTCGAGCTCGCGACGGCCAGTCTGCACGATCCGGTACTCCGCCACGCCGTCCGCATACACCAGGGCGCGGGACACGAGATCGGCGAACACGTCGACGACGCCGCCGTCCTGCCCGGGCAGTCGCAGCGTGTCGCCTTCGCGTCCCTCGATCCGAGCCAACGCGGTCAAAGCGCTCCCGCACGGACAGGGCGCCTCGCGCTCGCGCAGCACGTCGCCGAGGCGATAGCGCACGATCGGCTGCGCCCGGCGGCGCAGATCCGTCACGATGGGCGCGAACCTGTCGTCGCCCAGCGGCTCGCGCTCGATGAGCACGCCGTCTTCGTTGAGGTGCAGCACGCCCTGCTCGCACGTGTGCGCGAGGAACCCTTCGGTGCACTGATACAGCTGATGGATCCGCTCCTGCCGGAGACCGGCCGCGATCCTGCGCGCATCCGAGACCTCGAGCACCTCGGCGACGGCGTAGACCTTCTCCGGGCGCACGGCGATGGCGCCGCTCTCCGCAGCGCGTGCGATCGCCAGCAGCACCGAGGGCGGTGCGACCAGGATCGTCGGCGCGTACCGGGCCAGGCGCTCGAGGTTCTCCGTCATCTCCGCGAACACGTCGAAGTAGGAAAAGGAGACGGCGCGAGATCGGACCGCCTCGTACAGCGTGTTGTCGGCCCGAAGGAACAGCGCGATGCGGTGTCCGAGGATGCGCCCTCGCGGCAGGGTGCGGGCGAGCACCGTCCCCGCCCATGCCTCCCGCTCCGCACCGCTCACGAGGAACAGGCCGCGGTGTCCGCTGGTACCGCTGGACAGCCCGATCGAGCAGCCCTTGAGATCGGCCGCGAAGTCGCGGGAGCGCTCGTTCGCGAGAGCGATCCGCATCGCCTCGTCGCGATGGACGCCGACCGTGTTCAGCTCGTCGAAGCGTTCCATCATGACGCGCTTGTCCATGAGCGGCAGCGCGGCGAGATCGGCGGAATTCGCGCCGATGAGCGGGCGGAAGTACGCGGATCTGCGCCGCAGGAACCGCAGGTGACGGCGCAGCAGGCGCCGCTGCCGGCGTTCCACGGCCGCGCGCGTGCGCAACGGCCGCAGCCAGCGTGCGGCGGCGAACTCCGCAACGATGCGCAGCCGGCTCATCGCGGGAGCAGCTCTCGGTCACCGATCGGATCGTGACTGCACACCACTCTGACGCCCGCTCGCGAGAGCGCGACAAGTCGACGTGCGGTGTCGCGGTACGCATCGCCGTCGTGCTGCAGCGCGCGCGGCAGGGCCCGCATGCGCGGCTCCTCTGCGAGCAGATCCGACCCCCAGGCGGCGTCCCCGGCGAGCAGCACCCGGTCGTCCACCAGCGCCCCGATGTGCCCCTGCGCGTGCCCAGGGAGGTCGACGATCCTCAGTCCCGCCCCGGGGAACGGATCCGCGATGTGCAGCGTCACGCCCGCGACGTGCGCCTGAGTGAAGTCCGCCCGATCGAGGATGAGCGGATCGACCCCGGGGAACCATGTCGGCAGCAGTCCGGTCAGGATCGCGTCGCGCAGACGTGCCCGTCGCAGGGTCGCCAGCTGTCCGGCCGTCGCCACGATGCGCGCCGACGGGAACCGCGCGATCCCGCCGATGTGGTCGGGATGCAGATGAGTGAGCACGACATGCGTCACGCTGTCCGGTGCGACGCCGTCGTCCGTGAGCTGGCGCGCGACGTCGTCGGGAGCGGACATCGTGGGCGGCAGGATGCGCCGGTACACGGCGCCGCGCCAGCCCGTGTCCCAGGGCTCCGGGGCATAACCCGTGTCGACAAGGATCCGGCGTCCGTCCCCGGGCTCGTACAGGAACACCCCCGAGGGGAACCCGCGCACCTCGCGTCCGCCGCCGCGGAAGAGGATGCCGATGTCGTGCACCGTGCTCCCGCACGCGTAGTGCCGCAGCCGGCGCGTCATGCGGCTGCGTCCGTGCGTGCGCGCAGGTCGGCGACGGCGCGGTCGAGCGCCTCGTCGAGCGACACCCCGGGTGCGTAGCCGAGTTCCTCCCGCGCGCGGGAGATGTCGAGGGTCTGCGCGAACGCGATGGTCGAGAGCGTGTAGCGGGTCAGCGGCGGCTCAGGACGGCCGGGAAGCACGCGGCAGACTCCCTCGAGCGCCGACGCGAGCGCCCATGCACCCCGGCGCGGCAGCCGCCGGAACCGGGGCGTCTCGCCGAGCCGCGACAGCAGGCCCTCGAGCAGCTCTCGGAACGGCCGGGGATCGCCGTTGCTGATGTTGTACACGCCGCCGGTCGGATCCCCTTCGCTCAACGCGAGGCGGAGTGCGGTGGCCACGTTCTCCACCGCAGTCACATCGATGAGGTTGCGCCCCTCATCGAAGAGCGGCACGCCGATGCGACGATGCACGGCGAGCAGGCGCGGGACCAGGCTCGGATCACCGGCGCCGATGAGTCCGCGCGGGCGCAGGATCACGAGTTCCCGGATCCGCCCGGCCCGCTGCGCCCGGTGCAGCAGCTGCTCGGCGGCGAGCTTCGAGCGGATGTAGTCGTTCAGGCGATTGCCCGGATCCACCTCTTCCTCACGGATGCCGATCCGATCACGCGCGGCCGCGTACACGCTCGGCGACGACACGAAGACGAACCGGCGCACCCCGCCCTTCTCGGCGAAACGCAGGGCCGCAGCCGTTCCCTCGACGTTGGCGGCCAGGAAGTCGCGCGGACGTCCCCACGGCGTCGACAGCGCTGCGCAGTGCACGACCGCCTCGACGGGGCGTGCCGCATCCGGAAGATCGGCCAGCGCAGAGACCAGGGTCTCCTCCGGGGCCGCGATCCGGGCGAGCGCCTCCGCATTGCGCCCCGAGGCCAGGACCGGAAGGCCGTGCGCCCTGAGCTCTCGCACGACGTATCCGCCGAGGAAGCCGCCGGCGCCGGTCACGAGCACGGGCCGGGCGGACGCAGACATGCCCCGATGCTATGGCACGATCGCGCCCCCGACGGGAGGTCCGGTGCACATGCGATGAGGCTCGGGGTCCGCCCTAGAGTGAGACGGTGCGCATCGCGATGGTCACGGACTACTACCTGCCCACGCTCGGCGGCGTCCAGACCGCGATCAAGGCGCAGCGCGAAGAGCTCGTGAGCGCGGGGCACGAGGTCGTCGTGTTCGCCCCTCTGAGCGAACCCTCGTCCGACCCGCCTGTCGTGCGGTTGCCGACGGCGCGCGGCTTCGCCCCCGACGGCTACCCGTTCACCTGGCCCCTGCGGGACGCCGCCGCCCAGCTCGAACGCGAACTCGCAGGCTTCGACGTCGTGCACGTGCACACCGAGATGTTCGCCGCGCTCGCCGCCTATCGCGCCGCCCGGGCGCTCGGCATCCCGCTCGTGCAGACCATGCACGGGCGCATCGACGTCTACACGCGCTCGGTGCTGCCCCTGCCGGCGATCACGACGGTGCTGCTCGCCGGCCTGCATCGCCGCGGGCTCGGCTCTGCGCCCGGTTCACGACCGCTTCCCCTCGACACGCGCGCGCACTACACCCGCACCCGCACGGCCCGTCGGATGTGGCGGCTCATGGTGAGCCAGGCGGAGCGCGCGGATCGGGTGATCGTGCCCTCCGCGCACTTCGCGGCGAAACTGGTGGCACAGGGTGTGCAGACGCCGGTGGACGTGCTCTCGAACGGGCTCGAGGCGACGGTGCTCGATGCGATCGGGACGCCCGTCCCGCGCCGGCCGGAGCCGGGAGCCGCGCTGCGGGTGCTCTGGTGCGGACGCCTGTCGCCGGAGAAGCGTCCTGAGATCTTCCTCGACGCCGTGTCCCGCACACCCGGGATCGAGGCCGTGATGCTGGGTGACGGCATCTCACGCCGGACGGTCGCGCGTGAGGCGTCCCGGATCGGATTCGGGCGGGCCGACGTGCGCGGAGCCGTGCCGCAGTCCGAGGTGCTCGACGCGATGCGCACGGCGCACGTGCTGGTGTCCAGCTCCTTCGATTTCGACAACCAGCCGATGGTGCTGCTGGAGGCCGTCGCGGCGGGGCTGCCGGTGATCGTCGCGGATCCCGAGCTGTCCGAGACCCTGCCTCGTCAGGGCCATCTGGTCGCGTCGCGGCCGGATGCCGCCGGTCTCGCAGACGCTCTCGCCGCGCTCCGCGACGATCCGGCGCGCGTCGCCGGCATGAGCGCGGCCGCGATCGCACATCGACCGCATGTCGCGCAGAGCGCCCACCGCGGTGAGCTGCTCCGCGTCTATTGTGCGGCCGGGGCCGCGCGAGCCGCGCGCTGACCCTCAGTCCTCGACGAGGGCGGCCCCGAGCTCCGCGAAGCCCTCCGCGATCACCTCGGCGAGGGTCGCCGCATGAACGCCATCCGGATCCAGATCCGGATCGAACACCGACACGGCAGCGCCCCATGCGTGCGGAGCGAGGTCGCGCAGCAGGCCGATCAGCTCGTCCGGAGCGAGGCCACCCGGGTCGGGGCTGTCCACGGCCGGCATGTGCAAGGGGTCGAGGACGTCGACGTCCACCTGGATCCAGTAGTCGCGCTCGAGCCCCTCGACCGCCCGCACGCGCGACGCTGCCCGCGCGGCGCCGTGCAGGATCACGTCGTCCGCGGGAACGACGAGGGCGATCGCCTCGCGCACCTCGTCGACGAACGCGTCCTCGTAGCGGTGGCCGATGTGCGCGACGCGCGCGGCGTCGAAGTACGGCCCCAGTCCGTCGATCTCGGCGAGTTCCGGCGTGTGACGGCCGATCGCGATCGCCAGATCCTCGCCGGCGACGCTGCCTACCCCTGTGCTGTTGCCGGGATGGCGGAAGTCGGTGTGACCGTCGATGTGCACGAGCCCACCGCCGCCGGTCACCCGCGACGCCAGGCCTGCGGCGATCGCGAGGCTGCAGTCTCCGCCGAGCACGAGCGGCGCCTGGCCAGACTCCCTGATGTCGAACAGCCGATGGGCGAGCCGCCGGGCGTGCTCCACGATCGCCGCCTGGTTGCGCACCGTGCCCGCCGGACGGCGTCCGTCATCGTCCACGTAGCGTCCGGGCAGCACGACGCCGGCGTCGACCGCTCCCGCGGCGTACAGCCGCCGGTGCAGACCCGCCTCGCGTAGGGCTTCGGGCGCCTTCGCCGTGCCGGGCACACCGCCGCGCACCGGCGGGCGCAGTCCGAGGTTCGTGGGGGCGGAGACGATGGCGACCATCGACTCAGTCTGTCAAGACGCCGCGACGGACTCGGCAGCCGCGCGCGGATCGCGGCGCATCCAGATGTCGATGCCGTCGTTCTGCTCGACGACGAAGCCATGCCGCTCGTACAGACGCCGCGCGGCGGATCCGACGAGCACCTGAAGCCGCAAAGGCCGATCAGCGGGTGCGTCGGCCAGCACGGCACGAAGAACGGACGATCCGATCCCGCGGCCCTGGTGCGGCCCGTCGAGATAGAACATCTCCAGCCACAACGCGTCATGATCGGGGCGCAGTGTGATCGTGCCTGCGGTCTCACCGTCGACGGCGATCATCCAGGTGTGCTCCGGCGAGAAGTGCTCGACGACCCGGGCGCGCGAGCGCGCCGGATCCCAGCCGACCAGCGGTTCCAGATCCTGCCGCAGCACCCTCTCCTTGAGCGCCGCGATCGCGTCGACGTCGCCCGGAAGCGCGGGACGCAGCGACACATCCGAGGGGAGCGCGGCCATCAGGCGTCGATCGCCTCGCGGGCCAGGCGATCGGACGAATCGATGATGAACTCGCGTCGCGGGGCGACCTCGTTGCCCATCAGCAGCTCGAACACCCGCCCCGCGGCCTCGGCGTCCTCCATGCGCACACGGCGCAGCAGGCGGCCGGAACGATCCATCGTGGTGGAGGCGAGCTGCTCGGCGTCCATCTCACCGAGACCCTTGTACCGCTGGATCGGCTCGTGCCAGCGCTTGTTCTGCTTGCGCAGCTTCGCGAGCAGGGTGTGCAGTTCGCCCTCGCTGTAGGTGTAGATCGTCTCGTTCGGCTTGGATCCGGGGTTCATCACGATGACGCGGTGCAGGGGCGGCACTGCGGCGAAGACCCGGCCGTCCTCGATGAGCGGGCGCATGTAGCGGTAGAACAGCGTCAGGAGCAGCGTGCGGATGTGCGCGCCGTCGACGTCGGCGTCGCTCATCAGGATGACCTTCCCGTAGCGCGCCGCCGCGAGGTCGAAGGAGCGACCGGATCCGGCTCCGATCACCTGGATGATGGAGGCGCACTCCAGATTCGACAGCATGTCGCTGACCGACGCCTTCTGCACGTTCAGGATCTTGCCGCGGATCGGCAGGAGTGCCTGGTACTCGCTCGTGCGGGCGTGCTTGGCCGTGCCGAGCGCGGAGTCGCCCTCCACGATGAACAGCTCGGTCTGTGCGACGTCGGTGGACCGGCAGTCGACGAGCTTCGCCGGCAGCGACGACGACTCCAGCGCGTTCTTGCGGCGCTGGGTCTCCTTGTGGGCACGGGCGGAGACGCGCGCCTTCATCTCGGCGACGATCTTGTCCAGCAGCATCGACGCCTGGTTCTTGTCATCGCGCTTGGTCGAGGCGAAACGCTCGCCGAGCGCCTTGCGGACCACCTGCGCGACGATCGTACGCACGGCCGGCGTGCCGAGGACCTCCTTGGTCTGCCCCTCGAACTGCGGTTCGGGGACGTTGACGGTCAGCACGGCGGTGAGCCCCGCGAGAACGTCGTCCTTCTCGATCTTGTCGTTGCCGGCCTTCAGGCGACGGGCGTTCTGCTCGACCTGGGCGCGCAGCACCTTGAGGAGCTCCTGCTCGAAGCCCTGCTGATGCGTCCCGCCCTTGGGCGTGGCGATGATGTTCACGAACGAGCGCATGCTCGTGTCGTATCCCGTCCCCCAGCGCAGGGCGATGTCGACGGCGCAGACGCGCTCCACCTCGGTCGCGACCATGTGGCCGTCGGGCTGCAGCACCGGCACGGTCTCCTTGAACGTGCCCTCGCCCTGCACGCGCCAGGTGTCCGTGACGGGCGCGTCCGTTGCGAGGTACTCGACGAACTCCGCGATGCCGCCCTCGTAGTGGTACGAGGTCTCGTTCACCGCGTCCATGGCGCTGGTGGCCGGCTCGCCTTCGACGCCGTCCTGCGACGTCGCAGAAGTCGCCGCGCGCTCGTCCCGGACCACGAGCTCGAGTCCCGGCACGAGGAACGCGGTCTGCCGTGCACGGGTCTCGAGGTCGGCGAGCTGGAACGCGGCGTCCTTGGTGAAGATCTGCCGGTCGGCCCAGTAGCGGATCCGGGTGCCGGTGACGCCCCGCGGCGCCTTGCCGATCACGCGCAGCTCGCTGTTGTCCTGGAACGGCGTGAAAGGCGCGTCCGGCCTCTTCTCCCCCGCATCCGTGAAGATCCCGGGCTCGCCGCGACGGAACGACATCGCGTAGACCTTGCCGCCGCGGTCTACCTCGACGTCGAGACGTTCGGACAGGGCGTTCACCACCGAGGCGCCGACGCCGTGCAGGCCGCCCGATGCCGCGTATGAACCGCCGCCGAACTTGCCTCCCGCATGCAGCTTCGTGAAGACGACCTCGACGCCGGTGAGACCCGTGCGCGGTTCGACATCGACCGGGATGCCGCGCCCGCGGTCGTGCACCTCGACGCTGCCATCGGGATGAAGGATGATGTCGATCTTCGAGCCGTTGCCCGCGACGGCCTCGTCGACGGAGTTGTCGATGATCTCCCAGAGACAGTGCATGAGGCCCGGGGAGCCGTTCGAGCCGATGTACATTCCGGGCCGCTTGCGGACGGCTTCGAGACCCTCGAGGACCTGGAGATGATGGGCGGAGTACTCGGCTGTCACAATCCCCCATCGTATCGAGCAGCACGGACTTGGCCCCGACGACACTCCTGGCCGTCACCCGCTCGTCACCGGGCGCGTACGCGGTGAGCGAAACACGCCGTCTCGCGGGCATGACTCTCAGCTCTGCGTGGTTGTATTGAGCACACTCCACACAGCGGACCCGAACAACGAGGAGGCATCGAGATGAACGCGACGACCGAACGGGATAGCACAGTCATCCCCCGCCTCACGGCGATGGACCGATGCGACTCCTGCGGAGCCCAGGCCTACATCGCCGCCGAGGTCAACGGCAGCGAGCTTCTGTTCTGCGCCCACCACGGACGCAAGTACGAGGAGAAGCTCCGCGCGGTGGCCACGAGCTGGCACGACGAGACGTCGCGTCTGCTCGAAGGCTGACCCGCCCATAGACAGAAGCGCCCGGTGTCCTCGGACATCGGGCGCTTTGCTTTCTGCGGCGGGCGACTCCGAGAACGGGAACTCAGCGCGCTTCGCGCCGCACGTGCGCGGTGAGCCGGCACAGGATCTCCTCGCCCACAGTGCCGATCGCCTCCGCGAGGGTCGTCGGCGTGCAGTCCCCGTGGGCGCCACGGCCGAACAGCACCACCTCGTCGCCGACGGCGGCGTCGTCCCAGCCGGCCACACGCACCGTGTCCGCGCCGACGGCCAGGAGCGCGCGAGCTCCGGCGGGAGTGCCCACCTGCACGCGCCCGGCGAGGATGCTCGGCAGCCCGTCGAAGGATCCGACCCCGACGATGACCTCGTCGCCCTCGACCCGCAGCACCGGTGCGACGAGCTCGGCCGCGGGGGCGATCCCGGGCAGGTCGGGTCCGTCGGCGGAGCGCACGCCGAAGCAGAAGGCGCCCACACGCACGAGCGTGCCGCGCAGCTCGGGACGAGCCCAGGTGGCAGCGGACGCCGTGAGGTGCCGGTACGGCAGCTCTGCGCCGAGCTCGCCGGCACGTCGCACGGCCGCGAGGAAGAGCTCCTGCGCGGCGTCATCCTCGTCATCGCTCGCCTCGGCGAGGTGGCTCCACGCACCTACGAGCAGCACGTGCCCATCCTTCTGCGCGCGCAATGCCGCAGCGACGCCTTCGTCCCACTCCACGGCCGACAGTCCGTTGCGGTGCAGCCCGGTGTCGATCTTGAGATGGATGCGCGCGACGGCACCGAGTACCGCTGCCCGCGCGATCACCCGGCGCAGATACTCGAGCGTTCCCACGCCGAGGTCCACGTCGGCTCGCAGCGCTGCATCGATCTCCGCATCAGCGGAAGTCGCCCAGGCGAACAATCGGGGCGCCGCACCGATCTCGCCACGCAGCCGGATCGCGGTGGGGATGTCGTAGGTTCCGAACCATCCGACGCCTGCGTCCGCCGCGACCCTGGCCGCCCAGATGGCGCCGAGACCGTATCCGTCGTCCTTGAGGACCATCATCAGGGTGGAGGGGGCGACGCGCGCGGTCACCGCCGCGATGTTCGCCCGCAGCACGCCCTGGTCCACCCGCAGCACGGGCCCGGTCATGCCTCCCATGCGCGCTCCGTCCGCTGCCCGACGACCGCCACCAGCTCATCGACGCCCATGCCGGTGATCCGCGCCCAGTCCGCGACTCCGGCCGACAACGGGCCGGATCCGCCGAAGTACGTCACCTCGGCGCCCACGGCGACGTCGGCCTCGCCGATGTCCACGACGCAGACGTCCATCGCGATCCGGCCGACGATCGGGTGCACCACGCCGTCGATCTCGACCGCGGCCCTGCTGCCGAGCGCACGCACGACCCCCTGCGCGTAGCCACCGGTGACGAGTGCCAGACGAGAGTCCTCCGGAGCGCGATGGATGTAGCCGTAGGAGACGCCGTCTCCGGCCGCGATGTCCTTGGTCGAGAGCACGCGCCCTGCCACGCGCATCACCGGCCGGCCCGGCAGCGCACCGGTCGCATCCGGCAGGCCGTACAGCAGGCGCGGATCCAGCTCGGGTGCCTCCGTGCAGGTCGCGTCGATGGCTTCCGCACGCAGCAGCGCGACGTCGTCCGCATCGTCCACACGCACGGCGCGCGCACCGGCTGCGGTGACGACCCGGGCCACCTCGAGGAGGCCATGCCCCCAGGCATCACGGCGAAGATCGGCGACGCCCGCTCCCCCGGTGGTGACGGCTGCAGCCGCCCCGTCCTCGAGCGCGGATCGCGAGATCACCGAACGCAGCATCGCACTCTGCGCAAGCGTGTCGGGGAGCGGCTCGTTCACCGTTCCAGCCTACCCAGGCGGATCCGGCCGGGTCCGCCCGACGCCGGCGCCCGGGGGTTCTCGGAGGCGGGCCACCTAGAATGGACCGGTCCCCGCCCGATCTCCCCGGAGTACGCATGCCCTCGAACGGCCTCGGCCTCAAGTCCCGTCTCGGCTACCTCGCCGAGCGCGCCCGTCGCATCAACGTCGGCTCGGTGATCGAGCGCGCCAAGGAGGCGTCCGCGCAGCACGGCAAGGCCGTCCCCGCCGTCGTGGTGGACATGCTGTGGTCGGCCGGCCGGCACAATGTCGGCTTCCAGGACTACATCGACTACGACTTCGCGATCCTGAACAGGGCCGAGCGCGCCACATACATGACGCACCCTGTGTCGAACCAGATCTCGGAGCGCTACGCCCACCCCGATTACCGGCACCTGTTCCACGACAAGATCGAGTTCGACGAGAAGTTCTCCGACTTCCTCCGTCGCGAATGGATGGTCGTCAAGCCGGGCAACGCCGACGAGCTGCGCGACTTCGTGCAGCGTCAGGGCACCGTCATCGTGAAGACGCCGATGGGCCAGGCAGGATCCGGCGTGTTCCGTTACCACGCCGCAGAAATCACCGACTGGGACGCGTTCCACGCCGACCTGCTCGGCAAGGGTCGTCTGCTCGTCGAGGAGGTCATCCGACAGCACCCCGACCTCGCGGCCGTCTGCCCCGGCACCGTCAACACCACGCGCGTGACCGCGTTCTTCGACGGGGAGAAGACGCACATCCTCGCGATGGCGCAGAAGTTCGGCCGGGGCGAGGTCAGCGACCAGATGTCCTTCGGCGGCTTCTACACGATGCTCGACGACGACGGCCACGCCATCAGCGCCGGCTACGACTCGCACGGGCACGTGCACGAGCTGCACCCCGACTCCGGCTTCCGCATCGCCGACTTCCAGCTGCCGATGATCGACGAGGTCAAGGCGTTCATCGACCAGGTCGCGCGCGTGGTGCCCCAGGTGCAGTACGTCGGCTGGGACATCGTGGTCGGCCCCGACGGCCCCGTGCTCGTGGAGGGCAACTGGGGCGCCGGCGTGTACGAGAACAAGCCGAGCGTCTCGGGCATCCGCACCGGCCACAAACCGCGCTACCGGGCCGCCATCAAGTTCTGAGCGCGCCGTTCACGCGAAGAAGGCCGCCCCGTCATCATGACGGGGCGGCCTTCTTCGTGGATCCGGGTGGTCAGGCCGGGCGGATGATGCCCATCGGCGTCGACTCGGTGCCCTGGCCGAGCGGATTGTCCTTGAGGATCGCGACGAGGCGCTTCTCGGCGCCCTTCTCGAGCGTGGAGCCGAGGATGTTGCCGCCGAGGTCGTTGATGTCGACCACGGCCACATCGCACACCCCGCCGATCAGCCGCTGCATCTCGTGCGCCACCTCGCGCGGGCGCGCCGGCCCCAGCACGACCGAGCGGTCGTACGGCGGCATGGTGCCCTCCGTCGGTCCGTCGATCGCACGCGCCTTCTCGCCGGCGATCCGGTAGAAGTCGCCGCGCCGGCCGAACGCCTTGGTCACGGCGGACACCGCGGCCGCGAGCAGGATCCGGGGCGTGCCGCATTCGCGCAGCGCCATCTCCATCGTCTCGGGCATGCCGAGTCCGATCCCGTAGGGCGTGCGCGTCACGTACTTCGACAGGAAGTGCGCGAGCCGGCGCGGATGGATCTCCTCGAGCAGGAACGAGCGCCCCTGCGTGATGCCGACGATCTTCTCGGTGATGAACAGCAGGTCGCCCTTCTGCACCTCACCCGCGGCGTACTCGGTCACGACATCGCCGAGCACGTCGCCCGGCATGACGACCTTCGTGCGGATCGGGATCCGCAGCCAGCGCGTGCCCTCGACGGAGATCTCGAGGTTCTTGCCGTCGTTCGGCTTCGCCTCCGCGCTCACTCGAGGTAGTCCCGCAGCGACTGCGAACGGCTCGGGTGGCGCAGCTTCGCCATCGTCTTGGACTCGATCTGCCGGATCCGCTCGCGGGTCACACCGAACGTGTCGCCGATCTGGTCGAGCGTCTTGGGCTGGCCGTCGCCGAGGCCGAAGCGCATCCGGATCACGCCGGCCTCGCGCTCGGACAGCGAATCGAGCAGCTGCTCGAGCTGACGCTGCAGCATCGTGAAGCCGACCGCGTCCGCGGGGACCACGGCCTCGGTGTCCTCGATGAGGTCGCCGAACTCGCTGTCGCCGTCCTCGCCGAGCGGGGTGTGCAGGGAGATCGGCTCGCGGCCGTACTTCTGCACCTCGATGACCTTCTCGGGGGTCATGTCGAGCTCGCGGCTCAGCTCCTCGGGCGTGGGTTCGCGGCCCAGGTCCTGCAGCATCTGCCGCTGCACGCGGGCGAGCTTGTTGATGACCTCGACCATGTGCACGGGGATGCGGATGGTGCGGGCCTGGTCGGCCATGGCGCGGGTGATGGCCTGACGGATCCACCACGTCGCGTAGGTCGAGAACTTGAAGCCCTTGGTGTAGTCGAACTTCTCGACCGCGCGGATGAGACCGAGGTTGCCCTCCTGGATGAGGTCCAGGAACTGCATTCCACGGCCCGTGTACCGCTTCGCGAGCGAGACCACGAGTCGCAGGTTGGCGCCGAGCAGGTGGCTCTTGGCGCGCTGACCGTCGCGGGCGACCCACTGCAGGTCGAGTCCGAGCTGGCCGGTCTTCTCGGCCGCCGACATCGCCGAGAGCTTCTCCTCGGCGAACAGGCCGGCCTCGATCCGCATCGCGAGCTCGACCTCTTCGGCCGCGTTCAGCAGCGCGACCTTTCCGATCTGCTTCAGGTAGTCCTTGACCGGGTCGGCGGTGGCGCCGGTGATCTGCGTCGAGTAGACGGGGACGTCGTCCTCGTCGGTGGAGCTGATCCGGATCGCACCCGTGGGCAGCGGCTCGGTGAAGGCGGGCTTGCCGCCCTCCTCCTCGTCGCCCTCATCGTCCGCGGGGGCTTCCTCCGGAGCGGTCTCGCTCTCCGCCTCGTCCTTGCTCTTCGCCCTGGACGTCTTCTTGGCCGCCGGCTTCTTCGCCGCCGCCCTCTTCGGCGCGGCGGTCGCCGCGGCGTCGACGGCCTCGGCCGCGACCTCCTCAGGCTCGGCCTGGTCGCTCTTGGTCCGGGTGTTCTTCTTCGTGGCAGTCGTCACGTCTCGCCTTTCAACGGAGCGCTTGCGCAGGCGCCCTGTGGTTCTTGGCCTGTGGGCCTTGACAGCCCGTGCCCTTGCGGGCACTAGTAAGACCCTTGTCAAGTCCCCGACCTTGCGGAGAGGGTATTGACAACGGGTCGTCAGATAAGTATCGCACACTCTGCGGGCGCAGACACCGGATCCCGCATTCCGCCTGAATCCTCCCGGGACACTCCCGGAATCGCTCAGATCCGGCCGTTCTTGTCCTCGTCGCCACCGGGCCGGGTAGCCAGGAATCGCTCCAGCTCCGCGGCGAGCTCATCGGCGCTGGGGAGTGATCCCTCGTCGAAACGCGCAGGCGCCTCGTCCTCCAGCTCGAGCCCGGACATGTAAGCGTCATACCGGTGCTCAAGGGTCTGCACCATCTGGCCGAGCTCCTCGTTGTCACGCACCTGCTCGTCGACCCGCTCGAGATACTCCGCGCGCTTCTCCCGCAGCGCATCCGTCAGCAGCACCAGACCCGTGGCCGCCATGACCTTCTCGGCGGCGGTGAGAACAGCATCCGGATACTCGGTGTCGGCGAGATAGTGCGGCACGAGCAGGACGAAGCTCGCGACACTGCGCTCCGCCTGCACGAAGCGGTACTCCAGTAGATGGCCCGCCGTGCCGGGTACCTGCGTGCGCGGGCGCCACACCGAATGCGCCGCCGTGAGCTCGGCCCGGTTGCCGCTCGCGGTGACGCCGATCGGCCGGGTGTGCGGAACCGGCATCGCGATGGAGTGGACCCACGTGACGGTGGATACGTCGTACTCCGCGGCGAAGTCGAGGACCACATCGGCGAACGTGTTCCACGCGAAGTCGGGTTCGTAGCCGGCGAGAAGCAGGAACGGCCGCCCCAGCGCGTCGTGCGCCAAGGACAGCTCGAGCCGCGCGGGCTTCAGTTCCGCGATGTGGTCCTGATCGAAGGTGAGCACCGGGCGGCGCGCACGATAGTCCAGCAGCATGTCGTTGTCGAAGACCAGCACCGGCTGCGGATCGGTCGTCTCAGAAAGGTGATCGATGAGCCCCGACACCGCGGATCCCGCGTCCGTGAAGCCGGTCAGCAGGATGACGAGCGGCAGGCCGGACGGCACGCCGCCGGGGTAGGCGACGCGTTCGTGGATCTCTCCGGAGATGGGCATGCCTCCATGCTACGAGTCGCCCCGCCCCGCGGATCCGCTGAGCGCTGACAGCGAACACGCGGGCGGGGCCATCCTCTCTTCGTGCACGGCGCCGAACCTAGGATGGAACCCATGACGTCACCTGCGCTCGAGCTGCACACAGGCGCTCCGGCGGACGCGAACGCTGATGCGGTCGTGCTCGTCGTCGCCGGTCTCACGGACACCCCGGAAGACCTGTCCCCCTTCTCCACCACCCACGCCGCGCTGACCGCGGTCGGCTTCACCGGGAAGGCGGGCGCGTACGCGCGCATCCCCGCTCCCGAGGTCGCGGACGTCCCGGTCGCCGTCGTGAGCGCAGGTTCCGCGCCGGATGCGGATGCCGTGCGCGAGGCCGTCGGTGCCGCGCTGCGCACACTCACCGGGTTCGAGCGCGTCTTGGTGCTGCTCGGCGACGCCGTGGCCGAGTTCGCGACGGCTGCGGCCGAAGGCGCGCTGCTCGGCGGCTACCGCTTCGACGACTACCGCTCCGGCGAGCAGCCGAAGCGCGCCGGGACGGTCGTGCTGCATGCCGACCTCTCCCCCGACGACGTCGCGCACGCGACGGCGCTCGCCGGCGCTGTCGCGCTGACCCGCGATCTGGTCACCACCCCGGCCGAATGGCTGGGGCCGGCAGATCTGGCGGCGCGTGCCGTCGACGAGCTCTCCGGACTCGACGTCGCCGTCGAGGTGCTCGACGAGGCCGCTCTCGCCGCCGGGGGCTTCGGAGGCATCCTCGGTGTCGGTCAGGGATCCGACCGCCCGCCGCGCCTCGTGCGCCTCGACTACTCCCCCGCCGATGCGGTCAGCCACATCGCCCTCGTGGGCAAGGGCATCACCTTCGACACCGGAGGCCTGTCGCTCAAGCCGCCGGCGAGCATGGTCGGCATGAAGACGGACATGGCGGGTGCGGCCAGCATCCTCGCCGCGACCAAGGCCGTCGCGGCTCTCGGCCTGCCCGTCCGCGTGACCGCCTGGATGTGCATCGCGGACAACATGCCGTCCGGCTCGGCGATCCGCCCTGGCGATGTGCTGCGCTTCGCCGACGGGCAGACCGTGGAGGTGCTCAACACCGATGCGGAGGGGCGTCTCGTCCTCGCGGACGGGCTCGTCGCGGCGAGCCGTGAGCACCCCGACGTGATCCTCGACGTCGCGACTCTCACCGGCGCCATCATCGTCGCCCTCGGGATGCGCCACACCGGCGTCTTCGGCGACGACGACACCGTGCAGGAGGTGCTGACCGCGGCGGCCTCGACCGGTGAGGCCGCCTGGCACATGCCGCTCCCCGAGCACATGGAGGACGAGCTGAAGTCGCCGATCGCCGACCTGGTGAACGCCAAGATCGGCGACCCTGCCGGCGGCGCCCTCTTCGCGGGCCTGTTCCTGCGCCGCATGGTCGGACGCACCTCCGACGAGGCCGACGCACCGCGCATCCCCTGGGCGCACCTCGACATCGCCGGATCGTCCGAGCACAAGGGCGCCCCGTACGGCTTCACCGACAAGGGCGCCACAGGGGCGATCGTGCGCACGCTGATCGCCTTCGCCGAGGCCCGCGCGAACGGAGTACACGCATGACCGCTCACGCCTTCGACATCGTGATCCTCGGCGGCGGCAGCGGCGGGTACGCCGCGGCGCTCCGCGCCGCCGAACTGGGCAAGTCCGTCGCGCTGATCGAGAAGGACAAGGTCGGCGGCACCTGCCTGCACCGCGGATGCATTCCCACCAAGGCGCTGCTGCACTCGGCGGAGATCGCCGAGAACGTCCGCGATGCCGCGAAGTACGGCGTCGGCGCTTCCTTCGACGGGATCGACCCGGCCGGTGTCCGCTCCTATCGGGAGGGGATCGTCGCCAAGAAGTACAAGGGTCTCGAGGGCCTCATCAAGGCGCGCGGCATCACCGTCGTCGGCGGCGAGGGCGTTCTGCGTCCGGACCGGACCATCGCGGTCGGGGACGACGTGTACACCGGATCCGATGTGATCCTCGCGACCGGGTCGTACAGCCGCTCGCTGCCCGGCCTGGAGATCGGCGGACGGATCCTCACCAGCGAGCAGGCGCTCGCACTCGAAGAGGTGCCTCAGCGCGTCGTCATCCTCGGCGGCGGTGTGATCGGCGTCGAGTTCGCGAGCGTCTGGCGCTCCTTCGGCGCCGAGGTCACGATCGTCGAGGCGCTCGACCACCTCGCCCCCAACGAGGACATCGCGCTGAGCAAGGGGCTCGAGCGCGCGTTCCGCCGGCGGGGCATCACCTACTCACTGGGCGTGCGGTTCGCGAGCGCCGCCCAGACCGAGCACGCCGTCACCGTGACTCTGGAGAACGGCACCGCCTACGAGGCCGACTACCTGCTCGTGGCCGTCGGCCGGGGCCCGGCCACGGCGGGCCTCGGCTTCGAGGAGGCCGGCGTCGCCATGGACCGTGGTTTCGTGCTCACTGACCCCGAGCTGCGCACGAACGTCGACCACGTCTGGGCGGTCGGCGACATCGTGCCAGGGCTTCAGCTCGCGCACCGCGGGTTCCTGCAGGGCATCGCCGTCGCCGAGCGCATCGCGGGGCTGAGCCCTGCAGTGATCCCGGATGCGCAGATCCCCCGCGTCACGTACTGCAGCCCGGAGGTCGCCTCGGTCGGGGTGACCGAGGCCGCAGCGATCGAGGCGCTGGGCGCCGATGGGGTCGTCGCCTACGAGTACAACCTCGCCGGCAACGGCAAGAGCGAGATCATCGGCACGGCCGGGCTCGTCAAGGTCGTGCGCCAGAAGGACGGCCCCATCCTGGGCGTTCATCTGCTGGGCGACCGTGTCGGAGAACTCATCACCGAGGGGCAACTCGCGGTGAGCTGGGATGCGCACCCCGAGGACATCGCCCCGCTGATCCACGCCCACCCGACGCAGAGCGAGGCTCTCGGCGAGGCGTTCCTCGCCCTCGCCGGCAAGCCACTTCACGCATTGTGAAAGATTTCTTGCGCATCGTGGAATTCAAGGCTGGGCTGAACGCCCTGTTGCCCACTAAGCTGAACACCATCACGAACTTCCTTAAGGAGACTCCGTCATGAGCACACCCGTGGTCCTTCCCGCCCTCGGCGAAAGCGTCACCGAGGGCACTGTGACCCGTTGGCTCAAGCAGGTGGGCGACACCGTCCAGGCCGACGAGGGCCTGCTCGAGATCTCGACCGACAAGGTCGACACCGAGATCCCCTCGCCGGTCAGCGGCGTGATCGAGGAGATCCTCGTCGCCGAGGACGACACCGTCGAGATCGGTGCGATCCTCGCCCGTATCGGTGACGGCTCGGGCGCATCGGCTCCCGCCGCCCCCGCTGCCGAGGCCGCTCCCGCCGCCGAAGCACCGGCTGCCGAGGCGCCCGCACCTGCCGCCGAGCCCGCACCTGCCGCTCCGGCTGCCGCTCCCGCCGCGTCTTCGGACGCCACCGACGTGCGCCTCCCCGAACTGGGCGAGAGCGTCACCGAGGGCACCGTGACCCGCTGGCTGAAGCAGGTCGGCGATGACGTGGCCGTGGACGAGCCGCTGCTGGAGATCTCGACCGACAAGGTCGACACCGAGATCCCCTCGCCCGTCGCCGGCACGCTGCAGGAGATCCTGGCCGCCGAGGACGAGACCATCGCCGTCGGCGCGGTGCTCGCTCGCATCGGCAGCGGCGCTCCGGCTGCTGCCGCACCGGCAGCCGAGCCGGCCCCGGCTCCCGCAGCCGCTGCACCGGCACCTGCCCCCGCCGCTCCCGCAGCTGCGCCGGCACCTGCCCCCGCTGCACCCGCCGCTGCTCCCGCACCCGCCGCTGCACCCGCACCGAGCGCCGCGACGCCGGCACCGGCAGCTCCGGCTGCCACCGACGCCGGCTCCGACTCGGTGTACGTGACGCCGCTCGTGCGCCGTCTCGCCGCCGAGAAGGGCGTCGACCTGGCGTCGATCACCGGCACCGGCGTGGGCGGACGCATCCGCAAGGAGGATGTGCTGAATGCCTCCGCGACCCCGGCTGCGGCACCCGCTGCAGCCGCCGCACCGGCGAAGGCCCGTGAGATCTCGCCGCTGCGCGGGACCACCCAGCCGATGTCGCGTCTGCGCAAGGTGCTCGCCGAGCGTGCTGTCGCATCCATGCAGCAGACCGCTCAGCTGACCACGGTGGTCGAGGTCGACGTCACGAAGCTCGCCGCGTACCGCGACGAGGTCAAGGGCTCGTTCCAGCAGAAGACCGGCGACAAGCTCTCGTTCCTGCCGTTCTTCGCCCTCGCTGCCGCCGAGGCTCTGCAGGAGTTCCCGATCGTGAACGCCACGGTGGACGGCACGGACATCGTGTACCCCGCGTCGGAGAACATCTCGATCGCGGTGGACACCGAGCGCGGCCTGCTCACGCCCGTGCTGCGCGATGCCGGATCGAAGAACATCGCGCAGATCGCCCGGGAGATCGCCGATCTCGCGGCGCGCACCCGCGACAACAAGCTGAAGCCCGACGAGCTGGCCGGCGGCACCTTCACGCTGACCAACACGGGTTCGCGCGGCGCGCTGTTCGACACCCCTGTGGTGTTCCTGCCGCAGTCGGCGATCCTCGGCACCGGCATCGTGGCGAAGCGCCCCGGGGTGATCACGGTGGACGGCCAGCAGGCCATCGCGGTGCGGTCCTACGTCTACCTCGCTCTGTCGTACGACCACCGCACGGTCGACGGGGCCGACGCCGCACGGTTCCTGTCGTCGGTGAAGGCGCGCCTGGAAGCGGCGGACTTCGCCGCTCAGCTCGGCGCCTGACCACGCTCACGGGGCTCCGGTCCCTTCGGATGGCGGGTTCGCGATGTCGTACACATCGCGGATCCGCCATTCGGCGTCCCGGCGGATGATCACGACCATCTGCGCTCCCTCTTCGGAGGCGTTCCTGATCGCGGCGATATCGCCGTAGTCCTCGATCAGCACCGGCGGTTCGTCTGCCTCCCGCAGGTGCCGGGATGTGGTCGCACCGCCGTCCCACACCTCCGCGCACTCCGGCTGCGGGTGCACCTCGCAGTTCCGGCCCGCAGCGATCAGCTCTTCGCCGGCGGCCCGTGGATCCGATTGCGCCGACGCACCGAGGGTGCGGGTCCGTACAGGAGCGGCCGGCGTCGCTCCCCCGCGGTCAGGCAGCGTAGGAGACGGGGACGGCAAGGGCGGCCGTCCGGTCGACGATGGAACGGCCGGAGTCGCCGTGGACGGACGGTCGGCCGCGTCAGCACTGCCCGTGCCGGACGGCCACAATGCGCCGACCACAGCGATCACGGCGGCCGCCGACACGGCGACAAGAACTGGCCCCCTCCACCGCTTGCGTTCGACCGACCGATCCGGCCGCGATGCGGGGAGCCGGGACTGCACCCGGGCCGTTCTCCGGAACGGCATGACGCGCCCGGTACGTTCCCGCACATGGCCCAGGGCGTCGCGCAGCCGCAGCATCAGCAGCGGCCCGGGGGCGGAAGAGCGCCTGCCGCGTGCGTGGCGCCCCTTCGCCCCCGCGGGGCGATTCCGCTGCGCCACAACCTCCCGTCGCCCGTCGTCTCGTGCGGCGGTACGCAGGTCTCTCCGTCGCGGAGGACGGTCGCCTCCATGCGGCGACGTCCGCAAGGTGTCCCTCCTCTGGCTCCCGTCGTCAGGTTCCGGGACCCCGCCGACGTCCAGTCGCAACGCTCGCGGGGCGGCGATCTCGAGCAGTTCGCTTTCCCACCGCGCGGCTTCGACGCGGAGGCGGCGCGGATCATCCAGCGCGTCGGCGAGGCGTGTCAGCACGCGACGGAGCGCACGGTCCTCGATCCGCGCCTCGAGATCACGCAGCAGCCGTTCTCCGGTCTCGCGCGGCGATCCCCCGGCACCCGGCGAGTCGGCCGCTCCGATCGCGAACAGTGGACGCGCCTCATCGGTCAGCCACCAGCCGCCGTCCAGGCCTCCTTCGGCCTCATCGTCCGCACTCGAACGTGCGCCTGCACTCCGCTCGCCGGACGGCGCGTCCTGCGGGACCTCCAGCTCGAGCACACCGCGCAGCACGCTGACCGCGAGGGTCACCGCTTCACCGTGTCCGATCCCGCCGGTGTCCGCCGATTGCGCGAGGTGCGCACGCACGGTGCGCACGCACCACGGCAGCAGCACGTCCTGCCCATCCGGCCTCAGCGCGACATCGAGCGGCGCGGCCACGTGCTCGGCGCCGGCGAACACCCATCCGGCCCAGCCGTGCAGCTGCGCCGCATCGACCCGCACAGCCATGCCGTTCCTGCACGTGACGAGCTCGCCGTCATACGGACCCTCCCCCTCCGCGAGCACACGGACGGTGCGATGCGCACCCGTCACGGCGATGCCTCTGCTTCGTTCCGTCATGCCCCCATCCCAACGCGCCGGGATCCCTCACAACGGGGGCATCACGCAATCCGTGCACATTCCGGATCGCGAGCCCTCTGTGCAGGACGATGCTGTTCGCCCACCGCGTGTCCATCCGGGCCGTCACGGCCTCGCAGAATCGGTAGGCTGGAGGGTATGGCAAAAAGTCCCTCCGCGACGGAGAAGCAGCCCGGCTTCTTCTCGCAGCTGCGCTCGCTCTTCCGCTTCACCCGGGAGATCTACCCGTGGCTGCCCTGGGCGCAGATCGCGCTCCTGGTCGTCGGCGTCCTCGTCGGCCTGATCGTCGGCTACCTGATCCCCCCGTTCCAGATCTGGAGCCTCGTACTGTGGGGCATCACCGGCCTGCTGCTGGGTGTGCTGGGCGCCATGTTCCTGATGACGCGCCTGTCCACGACCGCGATGTACCGCAAGATCGACGGCATGCCCGGCGCGGCCGGCCATGTCCTCAGCACTTCGCTGGGCCGCAGCTGGCAGGGTTCCGAGGTCCCGGTCGGCGTGAACCCGAAGACGCAGGACGCGGTCTACCGCGCGATCGGTCGCGGCGGCATCGTGGTCGTCGCCGAGGGCGCGCGCGGCCGGCTCACCCGGCTCGTCAAGGATGAGAAGACGAAGGCGATGCGCGTGGCCCAGGGCGTGCCCGTGAACGTGTTCTACGTCGGTCACGGCGAGGACGAGGTCTCGATCGACAAGCTCTCCAAGACCATCAAGAAGTTGCCCAAGGCCATCGACAACGCGACCATGGCCGCCGTGATCAAGCGCATGGAGTCGGTCTCCCAGTCCGTCGCCTCGCTGCCGATCCCCAAGGGCATCGACCCGCTCAAGACGCGCGCACCGCGTCCGCGCTGAACCTGCTCCTGACGCGACGAGCGCCCGGTCCCCTTTCGGGGCCGGGCGCTCGTCGTATGGCCGATGGGACTCGCTCAGCCCGTGGTGTCCGGCATGTGCTCCTTCTGGAGCTTGCGCACCTTGGCCCGCCGGCGACGGCGCTCCGGGATCATCGAGCGCATCTCGTCGAGCTTGCCGAAGCACAGCAACCGGTCCTCGTCCTCGAGCACGACGTGCTTGCGCGGATTCGGGATCACCGTGACGCCGCGGTGCAGGGTGAGGACGGTGATGTCGCGATCCCACAGACCGAGGTCGCCGAGCTGCTTGCCGACCTGCTCCGCGCCGGCGTGGATCACGAGCTCGGCCACGCCGTAGCCGGTCGAGACGCTCAGGCGCTGGCGCACGTCGATCTCGGGGAAGTTCACCTGGTTGGCGATGAAGTCGATGATCGCGCCGGCCACGTCCAGCCCGGTCGCCGCCTCGATGCCCTGCAGGCCCGGCGAGGAGTTGACCTCCATGACCAGGGGCCCGTCCTCCCCCTCGAGCATGTCCACACCCGCCACGCGCAGCCCCATGATCTGCGCGGCCCGCACGGCCGTCTGCTCGTAGATCGGGTCGAGGTGCACGGCCTCGACGGTGCCCCCGCGGTGCACGTTCGAACGGAACTCGTCGCCGTTCGCCACGCGCCGCATGGCCGCGACCACCCGATCACCGACGACGAGGGCCCGGATGTCGCGGCCCCGGCTCTCCGAGATGAACTTCTGGATCAGCACGTTCTGCTTGGTGGAGTGCAACGTCTCGATGATCGCCTCGGCGACCTTGACCTGCGGGGCGAGGATGACGCCGATCCCCTGCGTGCCCTCGAGCAGCTTGATGACGACCGGCGCCCCGCCGACGCGTTCGATCGCAGGACGCACGTCGGCCCGGTTGCGCACGAACGCCGTGGGCGGCATCGCGATGTTGTGCCGGGAGAGGATCTGGTTCGCGCGGAGCTTGTCCCGCGCGCTGGAGATGCCGTTCGCGGTGTTCGGCGTGTAGACGTCCATCTGCTCGAACTGACGGACCACCGCCGTGCCGAAGTACGTGATCGAGTTGCCGATGCGCGGGAGGATCGCGTCGTAGTCGCTGAGACGGCGCCCGCGGAAGTGCAGATCCGGTTCGTCCGCCGTGAGGTCGATCGCGAAGCGCAGCGTGTTCAGCACCTTGATCTGGTGACCGCGCTGCGTCGCGGCGGCACGGAGGCGCTGGGTCGAGTAGGACTGCGGGGCGCGCGAGAGCACGGCGAGCTTCACGGTGATTTCCTGCCAGGATGTGTGTTGTGGACCGACCTACTCATTCAAGCACCCTAATCGGGTGGCGGGAGTGGGTGTCGCTCCCCGACGTCGGAATCCCCTGGATCAAGGCGAAGGTCGACACCGGGGCGCGAAGCTCATCGCTGCACGCCCAGCACATCCGCGAGTTCGAACGCGACGGCGCCCCGTGGGTGCGGTTCGACGTGCGCCCCTGGCAGGGCGCGCACGAACTGGTCCCGGTGGAGCTGCCGGTGTTCGACCGCCGCGACGTGCGCTCCTCATCCGGGCACGCGCAGAGCCGCCTGGTGGTGCTGCTCGATCTCGTGCTGGTCGACCACAGGGTCACCGCAGAGGTCACTCTCAGCAATCGCAGCGAGATGGGATTCCGGATGCTGATCGGCCGCGAGGCGCTGCGACAGGGCTTCACGATCGACCCGGCGCGCTCCTTCGTCGGAGGCAAGGCCCCGAAGACGTTCCGCCGCCTCAACCGCGGTCACGCCGCCGCCTGAAGGCTCTGCGGAGCCTTGCGCATCTCCTGCGCGATCGCGTCGTAGCCCGGCGCGTCAGGCGCGGATGAGCACCGTTCCGACCGCCTTGTCGTGCAGCCCGCGCTGATCCGCATCGAAGATCACGGCCGGGATCACGAAGACGAGCAGCAGGGTGCGCACGATCGGACGCCACAGGCCCACCCAGGAACCGTTCATCATGACCAGGCGCAGGCCCACGATCCGGTGCCCCGGGCTGCCGCCGATAGTCGGGATGAACACGATCTGCAGCACGGCGAACACGATCATCGGCGCGAACTGGGTGATGCCCGCCTCCTTCGGCAGGGCGAACTGCTGGAAGCCGAGGAACGCGCTCGCGATGATCGATGCCGCGGCGTAGTCGATCACGAGAGCGGCGATCCGTCGTCCGATCCGGCCGACGCTGCCCGGGCCGGTCTTCGGGAGACCGAGTCGTTCTCCGGGGTAGGTCTGCGCGGTGTCGGACATCCCTCCAGCCTAGGCGAGCGCGCTCCCTGATCCCGCCGCGGACGCCTCAGCCGCAGGCAGACCCGTAACACGCCGGAAACATTCCAGACACGGCCGCGTCATCCCCTGCTCGTAACCTGCTTGCAGGTCGCTCGACCGCACCCGTTCCTCCAGGAGTTGATGCATGTTCACCACCCCCGCCGACGTGCTCGCGTACATCCGCGACAACGACGTCAAGTTCCTCGACATCCGCTTCACCGACCTGCCCGGCGTGCAGCAGCACTTCAACATCCCTGCCGCGACGGTCGACGAGGACTTCTTCGCCAACGGCCAGCTGTTCGACGGCTCCTCGATCCGCGGCTTCGCGTCGATCCACGAGTCCGACATGCAGCTCATCCCCGACGTGACCACGGCCTACGTCGACCCGTTCCGCGAGGCCAGCACGCTCGTCATGGTCTTCGACATCTACAACCCGCGCACGGGTGAGATCTACAGCAAGGACCCGCGTCAGGTCGCCAAGAAGGCCGAGAAGTACCTCGCCTCGACCGGCATCGCCGACACCGCGTACTTCGCCCCCGAGGCGGAGTTCTACATCTTCGACGACGTGCGCTACTCGGTCACCGCCGGTGAGAGCTTCTACAAGGTCGACTCCGAGGAGGCCGCGTGGAACAGCGGCCGCGAGGAGGAGGGCGGCAACCTCGGCAACAAGACGCCGTTCAAGGGCGGCTACTTCCCCGTGGCGCCGGTGGACAAGACCGCCGACCTGCGCGACAACATGACGCTGAACCTCATCGACGCGGGGTTCCACCTCGAGCGCTCGCACCACGAGGTCGGCACGGCCGGTCAGCAGGAGATCAACTACCGCTTCGACACCATGGTGCACGCGGCGGACGACATCCTGAAGTTCAAGTACATCATCAAGAACACCGCTGAGGAGTGGGGCAAGACGGTCACGTTCATGCCGAAGCCGCTGTTCGGCGACAACGGATCCGGCATGCACACGCACCAGTCGCTCTGGCTGGACGGCAAGCCCCTGTTCTTCGACGAGAACGGCTACGGCCAGCTCAGCGACACCGCCCGCTGGTACATCGGCGGCCTTCTCAAGCACGCGCACGCGGTACTCGCCTTCACCAACCCGACCCTGAACAGCTACCACCGCCTGGTGAAGCACTTCGAGGCGCCGGTCAACCTGGCCTACTCCGCCGGCAACCGCTCCGCCGCGATCCGCATCCCGCTCACGGGCTCCAACCCGAAGGCCAAGCGCATCGAGTTCCGCGTTCCGGACGCCTCGGGCAACCCGTACCTCGCCTTCGCCGCGCAGCTCATGGCCGGCCTGGACGGCATCCGCAACCGCATCGAGCCGCTCGAGCCCATCGACAAGGACCTCTACGAGCTTCCCCCTGAGGAGGCCAAGAACATCCCGCAGGTGCCGAACTCCCTGCTGGACTCGCTCGAGGCTCTCCGCGCCGACCACGCCTTCCTGCTCGAGGGCGGCGTGTTCACCGAGGAGCTCATCGAGACCTGGATCTCCTACAAGTACAACAACGAGATCCTGCCGATGGCCCAGCGCCCGCACCCGTACGAGTACGAGCTGTACTTCGGCGTCTGACCCCCGATCCGACGAACGCCCTCGACCTTCATGGTCGGGGGCGTTCGTCGTTCCGCCCGGCACGGCGTGGTTCGTCGCGGCGGATTCACGGATATGCCAAGGTGAGGCCAGTCACCCCGGTGACTGCATCTCCGGCCCGCAGAGGAGTCAGCATGCTCACCCCCACCACCGTCAAGATCTCTTCCTGGATCTTCCTGATCGGCATCATCCTCGACGTCGTCGGCGCCGTCCTGATCATCATCGCGGGAGCGGCCGTCACCACGACCGGCGACTCCGCCACTGTCGCGGGCACCAGCGTCAACGGCACCGTCCTCATCGCCACGGGTGCCATCGCACTCGTGTTCGCGATCATCGAGCTGTTCATCCTCCGGAGGATGAAGACAGGCAGGAACTGGGCACGCATCGTGCTGACGGTCCTGGAGATCCTCTCGATCGGCTCACTGTTCAGCGGCACCAACGGCATCGGGATCCTCGCCCTCCTTCTCGGCATCGTCGCAGTCGTGCTCCTGTGGCTGCCCGCCTCGAACACCTACTTCCGCGGCGCCTGAGGTCTCGTGCGCTCGGCCCGGGCCGAGAGACCCCGGCACCTTCTCCGGTTCAGGCGCGGACCAGCAGCACTCCGGGACGGATGCCCGCGGTGAAGGAGCGCACCTGGCCGCGCTCCTCGCCGTCGATCTGGAAGGGCTGCGGGGGCGCCAGCTCCACTCTGATGCGCTGCGCCGAAGCATGCCGCACCACGTCGGTGCTGGTCGTCTCGCCACCGAGAAGCCTGCGCAGACCGTTGTCCCAGACGACGGTGCGCACCGTCTCGAACCAGTCCGCCACGCCCTCCGCGCTGACGAGAAGGAGATCCAGCCGCCCGTCGTCCGGCACGGCGTCGGGAAGCAGGGTGATCCCGCCTTGGATCATGCCGCAGTTGCCGATCATGAGGGTGTGGATCCGCGCCCGGTCCGCGTGCTCCCCGTCCAGGGCGAGCTCGACGGAGACGAGCTCGGTCCCGGCGGCCGCGGCGCCCAGCGCCTTCACATAGGCGAGCCAGCCGGCCTTCGCCTTGAGCTCCTCGTCGGTCTCCTCGAGCATGCGCGCATCGAGCCCGAGGCCGGCCATCACGACGAACACGTGCTCTCCCGGAGCGTCACCCTCGCTCACCTCGATGGTGCCCACGTCGATGCGGCGCGGCTCTGCGGTGAGCGCGTGGGCGACCGCGGCCGCGACCCCGTCCAGCGGCACGCCCAGATTCCTGGCGAGCAGGTTGCCGGTGCCGTGCGGCAGGATCCCGAGAGCGGCATCGGTGCCGGCGAGCACCTCGGCCACTGCGCGGACCGTGCCGTCGCCACCCGCCGCGAAGACGAGCTCGCAGCCGGCATCGACCGCCTCCTGCGCCATCGCCCGTCCCGGGTCCTCCTCGGTCGTCAGGAAGAACCGGATGTCGGCATCGGAGATGTGCGCAGCGACCGCGGCGCGCACCTCATCCTCCGATTCGAGCTTCACCGGATTGCGGACCACGCCGATCATCGTCATGAGACCATCCTCGCCGCATCGCCGGCCGAACGCCGCGCACAGCGCCCGTCAGCCGTAGAACAGCGTCTCGAAAGCCTTCCTGGCGCGCCGCGTCACGCGCAGGTATTCCTCCTCGACGGCGGCCGCCGAGCGGTCGGGGTAGCCGAGGATCCGGCCGACGCCGTCGAGCTCGCGCGGATCAGCTGGCAGCACGTCCTTCGTCTGCCCGGTGAGCAGCGTCATCGCCGAGCGCAGCCGGCTGGAGAGCCGCCATGCCTCACGCAGCCGCTCCCCCGCCGCGGCCGGCACGAAACCGTTCTCGACGGCGACGTCGAGTGCCGCCAGCGTCGAGGTCGTGCGCAATGCCGGCACGGCATGCGCATGCTGCAGCTGCACGATCTGGATCAGCCACTCCACGTCGCTGAGAGTGCCGGGGCCGAGCTTGAGGTGCCGGCGCGGGTCCACGCCCTGCGGCAGGCGCTCGCCCTCGACGCGTGCCTTGATCCGCTTGATCTCCCGCAGCGACGTGAGATCCAGCGCCTCCGGATAGCGCACGCCGTCGGCGAGCTCCAGGAAGCGCTCGATGAGCTTGTGGCTGCCCGCGACGCCACGGGCGCGCAGCAGCGCCTGAGCCTCCCAGGACAGCGACCAGCGGCGGTAGTACGCGGCGTACGCGTCGAGGGTACGCACGAGAGGGCCGTTGCGCCCCTCTGGGCGCAGATCCGCGTCGAGCTCGAGCGGAAGCCGATGGTCGGTCAGGTGCTCCCGCAGCCCTGCGACGATCCGCGCGGCGAGCTGCTGCGCACGCTGCGCGTCGACACCGTTCGCGTCGTACACGAAGAGCACATCCGCGTCGGATCCGAATCCGAGCTCCGCGCCGCCGAAGCGCCCCATTCCGATGACGGAGAAGTCCAAGACGTCGTCTTCGTCGGGCACGACATCGCGGCGCACGGCTCGCAGCGCGGCCTGGATCGCGGCATCGGTGATCGTCGTGAGCGCCAACGCGACCTCGTCGATGCTCAGCACGTCCAGCACGGCGCCCATCGCGGTGCGCAACAACTCCCGGCGTCGCAGCGCCCGTACCGAGCGCATCGCATCCAGGATCGTGTCGTGCCGGGTCTGGATCGCCCTGGCCTCCTCATCGAGCGCCTGCCACGGCCGCGGTCGCAGCTGCTCGGTGCTCTCCAGCCACGCCACCGACTCCGGGATCCACTCCATCAGCTCGCCGATGTACCGCGAGGTCGAGAGCACGCGGGTGAGCCGCTCCGCGGCGCCCGACGAGTCGCGCAGCATGCGCAGGAACCAGGGCGTGTCGCCGAGCCGCTCGCTGATGCGCCGGAACGCGACCAAGCCGTAGTCGGGATCCGTGCCGTCCGCGAACCAGCGCACCATCACCGGCATCAGGTGCCGCTGGATCGTGGCCTTCCGGCTGAGTCCGGTGGTCAAGGCGCCGATGTGGCGGAGCGCACCGGCAGGGTCGCGGAAGCCGATCGCGGCGAGGCGGTCGTGCGCCTGGTCCGTGGAGAGCGTGCGCTCCTCCTCCGGCAACGATGCGACCGCGCTCAGCAGCGGACGATAGAACAGCCGGGTGTGCAGGTCCCGCACCTCACGGCGCACGTCCTCCCACACCCTCCTGATGCCGTCCGCAGTCTCGGCGAGGCCGGTGGCGCGGCCCAGCACGCGCAGCGCCTCCTCCTCGCGCGGCACGAGATGGGTGCGCTGCATCTCGCGCAGCTGCAGCCGGTGCTCGATCAGTCGCAGCACCCGGTAGTCCTGCGCGAACAGGCCGGCCTCGGCTCGGCCGATGTAGCCACCCGCGACGAGCGCGTCGAGCGACTCCAGCGTGCCCCTCGTGCGGATCTGCGGATCCGTGAGGCCGTGCACGAGCTGCAGCAGCTGCACGGTGAACTCGATGTCGCGCAGTCCTCCCGGCCCGAGTTTGAGCTGGTACGGCACGTCCTCGGCAGCGATGTGCTCGGTGACGCGCTCGCGCATGCGCTGCACGCTGCCGACGAAGTCCTCGCGTGCTGCACTCGACCACACCTTGGGCTGCACAGCCTCGATGTATGCCGTGCCCAGGGCGTCATCGCCGGCGATCGCCCGCGCCTTCAGCAGCGCCTGGAACTCCCAGCTCTTCGCCCAGCGGTCGTAGTAGGCGACGTGTGAGCCCAGGGAGCGCACGAGCGCGCCCTGCTTGCCCTCGGGGCGCAGCGCCGCGTCGACCTCCCAGAGCGGCGGCTCGGACTCGATCCCGGCGATGACCTGCATGGTCTCCCGCGCCAGCCGTGTGGCGATGTCGATCGCCCTGGGCTCGGTCAGCCGCTCCTCATCCGCGGTGCCCGCGACGAAGATGACGTCCACGTCGCTGACGTAGTTCAGCTCGCGCGCCCCGGTCTTGCCCATGCCGATGATCGCCAGCCGGGTCTGAGCGACGTCCCGCCGGACGTCGGCGGAACCGGCCGCGATCGCGGTGCGCGCGATCGCGAGCGCCGCCTCCAGCGCAGCGGACGCCGCATCCGCGAGCGCCGCCGAGACGTCCGCCACCGCGGCGACCGGATCCGATGCGGTCAGATCCCACGCCGCGATCCCTGCAACCGCACGCCGGTACGCGATGCGCAGCCGGATCCGGGCCGCCGCGTCTCCGGTCGCCGCGAACCCGTCAGCCGCATCCACGGAGGACAGCAGCAGGTCGCGCAGCCGCTCGGCGCTCGGCAGCGCCGAGCGGTCCTCACGCAGCAGCGCCAGCTCCTCCGGACGGCGTTCGAAGAACCGGCCGAGCCCCGGCGAGGCGCCGAACACCGCCCAGGCGCGGGCGCGCGGCGCCGTGTCCGACAGTACGGCGGCCACCCCGGTCGGATCCCGGCGGGCGACGCGGATGAGCCCGGCCAGCGCCTCGTCGGGATCGGCGCTGCGCAGCGGCTCGATCAGCGTCGACGGCGTGAGCCCGGTGATCTCTCCCAGTTCACGCAGCCCGGCGGACGCGGCGGACAGGCCGACGAAGCCCAGCCGGGCGAGCGCGGACAGCGAGAGCGAGTCGTCGAAACGGGGCACTACGACCCCTGCTCAGAGCAGTTCGAGGTTGCTCTTGAGCTCGAACGGCGTGACCTGACCGCGGTACGCCTCCCACTCCTTGCGCTTGTTCAGCAGCACATAGTTGAAGACCTGCTCGCCGAGCGTTTCGGCGACGAGTTCCGAATCCTCCATGAGTTCGAGTGCGTGGTCCAGGCTCGCAGGCAGCGCCGCGTAGCCGAGCGCACGCCGTTCCGCGTCGCTCAGAGACCAGACGTTGTCCTCGGCCTCGGGTGGCAGCTCGTAGCCCTCCTCGATGCCCTTGAGCCCGGCCGCGAGCATGAGGGCGTACGCCAGATACGGGTTGGCCGCAGAGTCCAGGGCGCGGTACTCGATCCGCGTGGACTGGCCCTTGTTGGGCTTGTACATCGGCACCCGGATCAGCGCGGAGCGGTTCGCGTGGCCCCATGTCACGAAGCTGGGCGCCTCGTCGCCGCCCCAGAGCCGCTTGTACGAGTTCACGAACTGGTTCGTCACCGCCGCGATCTCGTTCGCGTGCCGCAGGAGCCCAGCGATGAACTGGCGCCCCGGGCGGGAGAGCTGGTACTTCGCCCCCTCCTCGTAGAACGCGTTCAAGTCGCCCTCGAACAGCGACAGGTGCGTGTGCATGCCGCTGCCGGGGTGGTTGTTCAGGGGCTTCGGCATGAACGTCGCGTACACGCCCTGCTCGATCGCCACCTCCTTCACCACGGTGCGGAAGGTCATGATGTTGTCGGCGGTGGTGAGCGCGTCCGCGTAGCGCAGGTCGATCTCGTTCTGGCCGGGACCGCCCTCATGATGGCTGTACTCCACCGAGATGCCGAGGTCCTCCAGCATCCGCACAGCGCTGCGCCGGAAGTCGTGCGCCGTACCGCCGGGCACGTTGTCGAAATAGCCCGCCGAGTCCGCCGGGACGGGCCCCTCGGGCCCGAACTGCGACGACTTCAGCAGGTAGAACTCGATCTCGGGGTGCGTGTAGAACGTGAAGCCCGCATCAGCCGCCTTGGCGAGGGTGCGCTTGAGCACGTGCCGCGGGTCCGCGACGGCCGGACGACCGTCCGGCGTGGTCAGGTCGCAGAACATCCGCGCCGTGGGGTCGATCTCCCCGCGCCAGGGCAGGATCTGGAAGGTCGTCGGATCCGGCTGCGCGAGCAGATCCGACTCGAAGGTGCGGGTCAGGCCCTCGATCGCGGAGCCGTCGAACCCGATGCCCTCGGCGAAGGCGCCCTCGACCTCGGCCGGGGCGATCGCCACCGACTTCAGGGTGCCGATCACGTCGGTGAACCAGAGTCGGATGAACTTGACGCCGCGCTCCTCAATGGTGCGCAGCACGAAGTCCCGCTGCTTGTCCATTCCGCTCATCGAGTACCGTCCGTGCCCTTGCCCCAGTTGTCCTCGGCCGCATCCTCATCGGCCCAGGCCTTGGCACGCTCCTGGAGCACCTCCGGGGCGCGACTGGCCTCCTCGGCGGTGTCGAACGGGCCGATCCGGTCGATAGACGGCGATTCCAGACCGTATTCGACCTCACCGGTGCTGCTGTTGAACCAGTACTTGTTCTCGCCGGACATCGCTGCTCCTCCTGGGCTTTGTCACGATCCTACTGGCGTGCCCGCCTCTCGCTAGGCTGTTGCGCATGGCAAAAGCGATCGGCGTCGACATCGGCGGCACGGGTATCAAGGCAGGAATCGTCGACCTCGAGCACGGGACCATGGCGTCCGACCGCGTACGTGTGCCCACCCCCGAGGGCGCCTCGCCCCAGGATGTGCTGACGGCCGTCCAAACCGTGCTGCGGACCCTCGAGGTGCACGAGTCGACCCTTCCACTCGGCGTCGCCTTCCCCGCGATCGTCAAGCGCGGAAGGACGCTCTCCGCCGCCAACGTCTCGAAGAAGTGGATCGACTTCGACGCCGAGCGCTTCTTCCGGGACGGCCTGGGTCGCAACATCGTCTTCGTGAACGACGCGGACGCTGCCGGTGTCGCCGAGGCGCGCCACGGCGCGGCACGCGACGTCATCGGGCTCACCCTGATGACCACGCTCGGCACCGGCATCGGCTCCGCCTTCCTGTACGACGGCGTCCTGATCCCCAACTCCGAACTCGGGCACCTCAACTTCCGCGAGTTCGAATCCGTGGAGAAGTGGGCGGCCACCTCCGCCCGCGAACGCGAGGGGCTCAGCTGGGCGGCATGGGCCGAGCGCCTGCAGGCCTTCTACTCGCACATCGAGTTCCTCTTCAGCCCCGACCTGTTCGTCGTCGGCGGCGGCGTGTCCAAGAACGCAGGCGATTTCCTCCCGCTTCTCGAACTCAAGACACCGATCGTCCCGGCCATCCACCGCAACAACTCCGGCATCATCGGCGCGGCCTCGCTCGCCGGCGACTGACGCCCCCTGCACGCCGAAAGGCCCGGATCCGCTGAGCTGCGGATCCGGGCCTTCTTCGTGTGAGGAACGGGCCGGCCTGTACGCCGGGTTCTGTGCCGGGGCCCCTCTCGGGGCATCCCTTCGACGGTCATCTCTCTCGGCGACGCGTTGCCGCGCCGCTCCAGCGGCCTACCCGGGGACTCGGCGAGCCGCGTCATCATCCCCTGTCTGGCCTTGCTCCGGGCGAGGTTTACCTGGCGGGCCGTGTCGCCACGGCCCCCGGTGGTCTCTTACACCACCCTTTCACCCTTACCTCGGTCCTTGCGGGCCGCGGCGGTCTTCTCTCTGTGGCACTGTCTCGCGGATTGCTCCGGGTGGGTGTTACCCACCGCCCTGCCCTGTGGAGCCCGGACGTTCCTCGGTGCGGTCTCCCGCCACGCGACCGTCCAGCCGACCCGTTCGCATCCAGTCTACGAGTCCTTGCCCGCGTCCTCGGCGATGCGCAGGTCGAGGGGGATGTCGATCTCGAACCCGGGGAACAGCCGGCGCGTCGCCGCGTCCGCCGCGTCCTGCACCACACGCGCGGCCTCGTCGGCCTGCGCGACAGGCGCGTGCACGATCACCTCGTCGTGCAGGAAGAACGCCAGATGCGCGCGCCGTGAGAACACCGGTCCAGAACCGGACGCAGGCTCGGCAGCCTCGGGCAGCGCGGTCAGGCGGTGCCGGATCTCGGCCAACCAGAGCAGCGACCATTCGGCCGCGGTGCCCTGCACCACGAAGTTGCGGGTGAACCGGCCGCGATCCCTGGCTCTGCTACGCGCCAGCCGCTCGTCGGCGCCGTCCGCATCGGGGTCGCTCGCCCGCGACTGCGTCGCGGTCCAGAGCACATCCGGCCGTGGCGAACTGCGGCCGAGCAGCGTCGAGACGACGCCCCCGTCCTCCCCCGTCTTCGCCGCGCCGTCCACGAGCGCCATCGCCCGGGGGAAAACGCTGCGCAGCCGCGGACCGAGCTGGCCGCTCGGTCCCGTGGTCGCGCCGTACATGGCCCCGAGGACCGCGTACTTCGCCTCCTGACGCGTCTGAACCGCACCCGAGCGCACGACGCCCTCGTACAGGTCGGCGCCACGCGCAGCCGCAGCCATCGCCCGGTCCTTCGACATCGCCGCGAGCACCCGCGGCTCCAGCTGCGCCACGTCCGCGCACACCAGCGTCCAGCCGGCATCGGCGCGCACCGCCGGGCGCAGGCTCCGCGGGATCTGCAATGCTCCCCCGCCGCTGGACGCCCAGCGCCCGGTGACCACGCCGCCGGTGAGGTAGACGGGCCGGAAGCGCTCCTCGCGCACCCACTCCGCGAGCCACGCCCAGCCGTTGGCGGAGTAGAGCCGGGCCAGCTTCTTGTACGTCAGGAGCGGTTCGACGACGGGGTGCTCGACCTCGCCGAGTTCCCAGCGCGACGTCGAGTCGACCAGGATCCCGGCTCGCCGCAGCGCCTTCAGCAGACGCGGCGGGCTGTCGGGGTTGACCGTGGCGTCCTCCAGGGCCTCTCCGATCACGGCCGCCAGCTCGGCCATCCGAGCGGGCCGCGCACCGGGCACCGGCCGCGGGCCGAGCGCCTCGGCGAGCAATTGCTCGTGCACGGCGGTGCTCCACGGCAGGCCGGCGGCCGTCATCTCCTCGGCGACGAGAGCCCCGGTCGACTCGGCGGCGCACAGCAGAGCGAGGCGACCGTCCGGGGCACGCCCCAGAGCGGCGCGCTGGCGAGCGTACTCGGCGAGGAGTTCATCGATCTCCACGTACGGGTCGCCGGAGGCCTGTGACGCGACCTCATGCAGATCGAACAGCGCGGGCGTCTCGATCGTCGTCGCCAGCGGATCCGAGCGGATCCAGCGCGACGAAGCCGGGACCGGATCCGCCAGACTCGCCGTATCGCGCAGGATCGCGTGGCAGAGCACCAGGTCGTGCGCGCGGCGGATCCGTATCCCGGCGGCGAGCAGCGGCGGGTACACCTCGCGGAGATGACGCACCACCCACCGCGGATGGGCCCGCTCCTCCAGAGCGGCCACCTCGGTGGTCAGCGCGGATGCCGCGATCTCATTCCTGCACAGCTCTGCGCCGTCCTCGTCGAACAGCACCAGAGTCCAGCTGGTTCGTGCGGACCGCCCCAGCACGACCTCGTGCGGAGCAGCCGATTCGATCATGTCTTCGAATCTACGCCCTCCGGGAGCCAGGCACGGCATCCGCGATTCTGTACACCGGATCCTCGGGTGTGTCGGTGTGTATCGCCGCGCGCGCACCCGAAGCCGGCGGCGGTTAGCGTGGAGTCACCGGAGAGGAGTCCCCATGTCCGATGCGTCCCCCTTCATCGCCCACAACGGCTTCGCCCTGCCTGCCCAGGGCCTCGGCACCTACGGTTTCCGCGGAGAGGCCGGTGCGGATGCGGTCCGCAGCGGCATCGAGAACGGCTATCGGCTGATCGACTCCGCCTTCAACTACGAGAACGAAGGTGCGGTCGGCTGGGGCATCTCCGGGGCAGCCGTCGACCGGGCCGAACTCATCGTCACCTCGAAACTCGCCGGGCGCCACCACGCGCGCGCCAAGGCGCTCGACGCGATCGAGGAGAGCCGGTTCCGCCTCGGCGTCGATGCGATCGACCTGTTTCTCATCCACTGGCCGCTGCCGCGCGTGGACGCGTACATCGAGGCCTGGCAGGCGCTCATCGAGGCGCGCGACCGGGGCCTGGTACGCCAGATCGGCGTGTCGAACTTCCTGCCGGAGCACCTGGAACGCATCGAGGACGCGACCGGGGTGCGCCCCGTGGTCAACCAGATCGAGCTGCACCCGCGCTTCCCGCAGGAGGAGGCCCTGGCGTACCACCGCGCTCACGGCATCCTCACCGAGGCGTGGAGCCCGCTCGGCAGAGCCGGCGAGGTGCTCGAAGATCCGGCGGTCACCGCCGTCGCCGCAGCGCACGGCCTGACGCCTGCGCAGGCCGTGCTGGCCTGGCACGCCGGACGCGGCGTGGTGGCGATCCCGAAGGCCGCCTCGGCCGAGCATCAGACCCTGAACCTCGCCGCGGCCCAGGTGCGGCTGAGCGTCGACGAGATCGCCGCGATCACGGCTCTCGGCGCACCCGACGGGCGCCTCTGGGACGCGGATCCGGCCACGCACGAGGAATTCTGAGCGCGCTCCACCGCCGGGGTCGGCGCCGCCCCGCTCACTCCGCAGGGGCGGAGCTCTTCTGGCCCGACTCCTCGGTGCGGATCAGGATGCACCCGCACTCGGGGCATGAGACCACGTCGTCGTCCGCAGCCTGGCGGATGGCGTTCAGGTCCGTACCGGAGAGCACCATGCGGCACCCCTCGCAGGTGGCGCGGCGCAACAGCGCCGCGCCCGCGGTGCGTCCGACGCGGCGCTGGTACTCGGCCATGAGCGACGGGGAGACCGAGTCGACGAGCGCGACGCGGTCTCGAGCGAGCTGCTCGCCCTCGGTCGTCGCTGCGGCGATGAGGGCCTTGGCCTCCGCGGTCAGCCGCGTGCCCTCGGCCACGGTCTGGTCGATGAGCGCCTGCTGGGCGGAGACGGCCGCCTCGGCATCCTCCAACCGGCCCATGAGCTCGAGCTCGGCGTCTTCCAGGTCGCTGATCCGGCGTGCGAGGCTCGCGATCTCCTGCTCGAGGGCGACCGCGTCCTTGGGGTTCTGCGTGGCAGCGAGCCGGCCGGCATCGCGGTCGCGGCGCTGTGCCGCGAGGGCGACATCCGACTCGAGGCGCTTCAGCTCGGTCTGCACGTCATCGCGCGTTCCGGCCAGTTCGGTCAGCTCGCGCAGCTGTCCCTGCCGCTGCGCGGAGAGCTCGTTGATCCGCTCCCCCTGCACCGGATGCGTGCGCGCGTAGTCGGCCTGCGCGATACGGCGGTCGATGTCGGCGATGTCGAGGAGCACGATCTGGTGCGCGGGGTTGGCTTTCACGCGTCCAAATCTACGCCAGGCGGGAAACCGGCCGCGCGCGCATCCCGCGTCAGGACACGTCGCCGTCGACGTAGAGCCATTGGCCGTCCTCGCGCACGAAGCGACTGCGCTCATGCAGCACGCCACGACCCGTCGCGTCCCGGTGGATCGCTTCGAACTCCACGATGCCCTCCGTGTCGAAGGGCCCTCCAGCGTGCTTCGCGAGGATGTCGAGGCGGAGCCAGCGCAGATGCGCGTCGAGGTCCAGCTGCGCCGGCCGGGTCGTCGGATGCCAGGAGCGCAGCAGGTACGCGGCATCGCCGACCACGAACGCCGTGTAGCGGGAGCGCATGAGACGCTCCGCGGTGGGCGCAGGTCGCCCCGCGAGGATCGGACCGCAGCAGGTCTCGAAGAGGTCGCCGCTGCTGCAGGGGCAGCGCTGCGCCGCCCTTCCGGCCATCGATCCATCGCTCATCCCGTCCAGCCTATTCGTTGATGTCGATACCCTTCGGAATACCCCTAGGGGGTATATGGTTGGTCCGATCATGGACGAACGAACGCAGAACGGCAGCCCCCACGCCGACGGCATCGCGACGCACGGTCATGGAACGGCGCACGAGACGCCGACCCCGACGGATCACACGCAGATGCACGACTCCCCTACGGATCACGGCGACATCGATCACGCGGAACTGCACGCCCACTCGGGCCATGCCGGCCACTCGGGCCACGCCGGGCACGGCGATCACGTCGCGCGATTCCGGCGCCTGTTCTGGATCATGCTCGTCCTGGCAGTCCCCGTCGTCGCCTTCTCCCCCATGTTCGCCATGCTCGTCGGGTACCACGTTCCCGACACCCTCGTCGTGCGGGCGATCCCGCCGGTGATCGGCACCGTGCTGTACGCGTGGGGCGGACAGCCGTTCCTGGCCGGCGCGATCTCCGAGCTGCGCGCACGGCGTCCGGGGATGATGCTGCTGATCGCGCTCGCGATCACCGTCGCCTTCCTCGCCTCCTGGGGTGCGACTCTCGGAGTCCTCGACCATGAACTCGACTTCTGGTGGGAACTCGCCCTCCTCGTCGTGATCATGCTGCTCGGGCACTGGATCGAGATGCGTTCCCTGGCCCGGACGACGTCCGCACTCGACTCACTGGCCGCACTCCTGCCCGATGAGGCGGAGCGCCTCGTCGGCGACGACGTGGAGCTCGTGTCACCGGCGGAGCTCCGGGTCGGCGATGTCGTCCTGATCCGCCCCGGCGGACGCGTGCCCGCGGATGCGGTGGTGGCGGAGGGATCCGCCACCGTCGACGAGTCCATGATCACGGGCGAGTCGCGCGCGGTGCCGCGCACCGTGGGCGACCAGGTCGTCGCCGGCACGATCGCGACGGACTCGGCCTTGCGCGCCCGCGTGACGGCGGTAGGTGTCGACACCGCCCTCGCGGGCATCGGACGGCTCGTGGCCGAAGCGCAGTCGTCCTCGTCCCGGGCGCAGCGCCTCGCGGACCGCGCCGCGGGCTGGCTGTTCTGGTTCGCCCTCATCGCCGGCATCGTGACCGCCGTGGTGTGGACCGCGATCGGCCTCCCCGACGCCGCCGTCGTGCGGGTCATCACCGTGCTCGTGATCGCCTGCCCGCACGCACTCGGCCTGGCGATCCCGCTGGTCGTCTCGATCGCGACGGAGCGGGCCGCGCACGGCGGGATCCTGGTGAAGGACCGGATGGCCCTCGAGCGGATGCGCCAGGTCGATGCCGTGCTGTTCGACAAGACCGGCACGCTGACGGAGGGTGCTCCCGCTGTGATCGGGATCGCCGTCGCGGCGGGCTTCACCGAGGACGAGGTGCTCGGCGCCGCCGCCTCTGCAGAGTCCGACTCCGAGCACCCGCTCGCCACGGCGATCCGCACGGCCGCTGAGAACCGCGGTCTGGCCCGAGGCGCCGTGTCGGGATTCCGCTCCGAGCCGGCGCTCGGTGTCCGGGCCGTCCTCGACGGCCGCAGCGTCGAGGTGGGCGGACCGGGGCTGCTCGCGCAGACCGGCGCGGCGGAGATGCCCGAGGCGTCGGCGTGGCGTGCCGAGGGTGCGATCATCCTGCACGTGCTCGTGGACGGAAGGCTCGCCGGAGCTCTCAAGCTGGCCGATGCGATCCGGGCGGAGTCCCGCGATGCGGTGCGGGCACTCCAGCAGCGCGGCGTCGACGTCGTCATGATCACCGGCGACGCCGAGGCGGTCGCCGCGTCCGTGGCGGCGGAACTCGGCATCCGGCGGTTCTTCGCCGGCGTGCGCCCCGAGGACAAGTCGACGCGGGTCGCCGAGCTGCAGGCCGAGGGACGGGTGGTCGCCATGGTGGGCGACGGTGTCAACGACGCCCCCGCACTGGCCACGGCGGACGTGGGCATCGCGATCGGCGCCGGCACCGACGTGGCCATCGGATCCGCCGGGGTCGTGCTGGCCAGTTCGGATCCGCGCTCGGTGGTCGCGACGATCGACCTGTCGCGGGCCGCCTACCGCAAGATGCGGCAGAACCTGTGGTGGGCGGCCGGATACAACCTCGCCGCCGTGCCTCTCGCCGCGGGCGTGCTCGCCCCCATCGGCTTCCTGCTGCCGATGTCGGTCGGTGCGATCCTGATGTCGGTCTCCACCGTGGTCGTCGCCCTCAACGCGCAGCTGCTGCGCCGGCTCGACCTGCGGCCCGAGAGCGTCGCCGCCTCACCGGAGCACGGCTCGCACTGAATGTCCGGTGGCCCGGCCGGATCGGACTCAGAGTCCGATCCGGTCCAGAGCGCCTGCCAGACGATCGACCGTGCCGTCCACATCCGCGAGCTTGTCGAGACCGAACAGCCCGATCCGGAACGTCGAGAACGATTCCGGCTCTCCGCAGTGCAGCGGCACACCGGCCGCGATCTGCAGCCCCTGCTCGCGGAACAGCGCTCCGGTGCGCAGTCCCAGCTCCGTGGTGTGCACCACGGCGACGCTCGGCGAGGCGAATCCCTCCGCGGCCACCGAGGGCAGACCACGCTCGGCCAGCAGGGCGCGCACCCGGCTGCCGAGGTCCCACTGAGCGGCACGCAACGCCTCGAAGCCCCGCTCGCGGGTCTCGGTCATGAGTGCGGCGTTGTGCGCGAGCGTGTCGGTCGGCATGGTGGCGTGGTACGGCGCACGGCCCGCCACATACTCCTCGGAGATCCACAACCATTTCGCCAGGTCCATGGCGAAGCTCGACGACGTGCGCGACGTCACAGCCTCGCGACCCGCGTCGCCGAGCATCACATAACCGGCGCCGGGTGATCCGCTCCACCCCTTCTGCGGAGCGCTCAGCAGCACGTCCACGCCGAGGGCTGCCATGTCCACCCAGAGCGCACCCGACGCGATCGAGTCCAGGACGAACAGCCCGCCGACCTCGTGCACCGCGTCGGCGAGAGCGCGCACATAGTCATCGGGCAGCAGGATCCCCGCCGCCGTCTCGACGTGCGGTGCGAAGACGACCTCGCTGCGCTGGGCGCGGATCGCGGCGACCACCTCGTCGATCGGTGCGGGGGCCCAGGCAGCCTGCGCGCCATCGGAATCCGGGCGCGCCGCGCACACAACCGTGTTGTGCGCGACGTCGCCGGCATCGAGGATCTGCGACCAGCGGTAGGAGAACAGTCCGTTGCGCACGATGAGGCAGCGGCGCCCGGTGGCGAGCTGGCGAGCGACGCCCTCCATCGCGTAGGTCCCGCCACCCGGGACGATCGCCGTCGTCGTCGCGCCATAGGCGGCCCGCAGATCGGACTGCACGCTCTGCATCACGCGGAGGAATCGCGCGGACATGTGGTTCAGGGAGCGGTCCGTGAAGACCACCGAGTACTCCAGCAGGCCGTCGGGATCGACATCGTCGTGCGGAAGGTTCATGCGCTCAGCCTGGCACACCGCTCCCGCTAGGCTGGAGGGAACGCGCCTATAGCTCAGTTGGTAGAGCACGTCCTTTACACGGATGTGGTCGGGAGTTCGAGTCTCTCTGGGCGCACCGCGAGGCGCCCATCGATCAGACGAGCCTCTTGCCCTCCGTCTTCGGCGCCCACAGCCAGGTGACCAGCGCGCCGAGTGCGAGCACCCCGGCGAGCCAGTACATCGACACGGACACTCCCCACTTCTCCAGGCTGATCGGCAGCAGGAATGTCCCGATCGCCGAGCCGATGCGGCTGGTCGCGTTGAGCAGGCCGACGCCGCTCCCCCGCAGATGCGTCGGGAAGAGCTCGGGCGGGTACACCTGGGTGATGTTCGACGCCGCGGACATCACGAACGAATAGACCACGAACGGGATGAGCATCAGCCACGGCGACGCCTCCGCGAGGAGCCCGAGCAGAGCCAGCATCACGGTCATGATGACGAACGTCCAGAACGTGAAGGCCTTGCGCGGGAATCGCACGATCGCCCAGAGGCCCGCGACGCCACCGGCCAACAGGAAGATGTTGATCAGCAGGTTCTGCACGTTCGCGTCCGACACCTTCATCGCCTCGAGGATCGTGTAGACGAACGTGTAGATGGCGAAGTACGGGAGCACCTGGCAGGTGTAGAACAGGATCCCGAACCAGGTGCTCTTGCGCAGCGCGGGGCTGAAGAGCTCGCGGTAGCTGCTCTTCTCCTCGACATGAGCTGCCGGGATGAAGATGTTCCCCGTCTTGAGATACTTCTCCGCGATCGCTGCGGCCTCATCGCCGCGCCCCCTGCTGATGAGCCAGCCCGGCGACTCGGGTGAGCCGATGCGCACGATCAGGACGAACAGAGCCGGGATGAATCCTGAGGCGAGAAGCCAGCGCCAGGTGTCCGGGCCCACGTTCACATAGGCGCCGATCACGTTGGCGATGACATAGCCGACGGTCCACAGCACGGTCAGCGAGGAGAGCATGAGGCCGCGGGACTTGCGCGGCGCGAACTCCGACAGGAGCGTCGGACCGACGGCGTAGTCCGCGCCGAGACCGAAGCCGATCAGCAGGCGAAGCACGAAGATCGTCTCGACGTTCGGTGCCCAGAACTGCGCCAGGGATGCGGCGGCGATCAGGATGAAGTTCAGGACGTAGACGCGCTGCCGACCGATCCGGTCGCTGATCCGGCCGAGGATCAGCGACCCGAAGAACAGGCCGATCAGCGCCGAGCTCGCCAGCATGCCCTGCCAGAACCCGTCGACGTGCCACTGCTGCGACAGCAGGGGCAACGCGCCGCCGATGATCCCCAGCGCATAGCCGTCCGAGAAGTTGGCGCCGAAGGTCATCATCGTGACCTTGAAGTGGAACCGTCCGAACGGGATCTGATCGAGAGCGATCTTCCCTTCCGGGACCGGCTCCTGGGCCTCGTCGGTGATGGCGGAATTCATCAGCAGCTCCCTTGCCACGTTGTGTTCCCATGTAGTGAAATAGCAATTGTTCACCACATGAAACTTGGTGACTGCCAGAATGTCAAGACCCGAGTGCGAAGCGCTCCGTCGGAAGGAGTCCCATGATCGACGCGAAGGGGCGGTCGAATCGAGCCACCGCGCCTGCGGCGGCGTCCGCAGGTGTCACGATCGTGCTCGGCGACCAGCCGCTGCAGCTGGACGACATCCGAGTCTTCGCCGAGGACGGCGCGCGCGCGCAATACTCGGCGGCGGCCGTTGATGCCATCGCTCTTGCCCACGACACCCTGCTGCGCCTCGCCGAGACGCGCCCGGTCTACGGTCTCTCCACGGGAGTCGGCGCACGGCGCAGCGTCGCCGTCGTGCGCGACAGGGCGTCGTGTCTGCGCCTCTGGCGCAGCCACGCGCTCCAATACGGTCCTGCCGTCGACGCCGAGCGCGTACGGGCGATGCTGCTCATCCGCGCCAACCAGCTCGCGCAGGGCGGATCCGGCGTCAGCCCGGCGCTCGCCGGCGCCCTGCTCGCCGCGACGACCCGCGAGGATCCGCCGACGGTGGCCTTCGGCGGCGCGCTCGGCACGGGCGATCTCGGCGCGCTCGCGGCCCTTGCGCTCCAGATCACCGCGGACGAGCCCTCCGGTCCGTTCGCCGCTTCCGACGGCCTTCCGTTCATGAGCAGCAGTGCGCTGACACTCGCCGATGCGGCGCTCACGCTCGTCGATCTCGATCGTGCGATCGATGTGGCGATGGTGCTCGGTGCCGCGACCGCGACAACACTTCGGACGACGGCCGAGCACTTCGCGGCGGCGGCGTTCGCGGACCGCTACCCGGCGATGCGCGATGCCGCGACCAGGCTCGCCCCCTCCGACACTGGCCCCAGCGCGCGAGTGCAGGACCCCTTCTCGATGCGCCTGCTGCCGCAGTCGCTCGGCTCCGTGCGGTTGTCCTGGGAGCGCTGCCGGGATGCGATGCTGGCCGAAGTCAACAGTGCGCACGAGAACCCCCGCGTGTTCATCCGTGAGGAGCAGGTCGCGCACACTGGCAACTTCTACACCGTCGACCTGGAACTCGCCTGCGGTACGGCGCTGCGCGCCCTCGCTCAGGACGCGAGCCTGCTCCTCGCGCGGCTCGGGCTGCTCATGAACCCCCGCTACACCGATCAGGCCGAGTTCCTCGGCGACGGAACTCCCGATGCGACGGGGGCGATGATGCTGGAGTACGTCGCGGCCGCGGCGCTCGCCGACATCCGGGACCTCGCAGCCGCGCACGGGGGTCATGGCGTGCATCTCTCGCTCGGCGCCGAGGAGCATGCACCGTTCACGCCGCAGGCGGTGCGGCGCCTCCGTCTCGCGACGGAGAGCTACCGTACGATGCTCGCCTGCTTCGCGGTCGCCCTGCGTCGCCTGCCCGGTGCGGAAGACCTGCTGCGGGGTTTGCCGGAGAGGCACGGCGGACTCGAGGACCGCGATCTGAGCAGTGAGCTCGCCGACACCGCGTCGGCGCTGGATAGGATTCGGCTCGGTGAGTCGCGCGAGTAGACGGAGGAGCATCGATGAGCACGATCGGACCCGGCGGGGTGCCTGCCGCGGAGGAGAGAGCTGAGGCGCTCGACTCGGGTTCGGGTCCCCGTTCCGTGCACAGGGCGCTCGAGCTGCTCACGATCGTGGTCGAGACGGGACCCCAGCCGCTCACCGAGCTGGCGCGCGCGAGCGGTCTGCCCACGAGCACGACGATGCGTTCGCTGCGCGCCCTCGAGCACTGGGGCTATGTCGCACGCACAGCCGACGGCGGCTACGTCTCCGGTCACCGCTTCGCCCGCTCGCGCTTCGACGCAGAACCCGCCACCGCGGAGCACCTCTTCGAGCGCTCCGCAGAGGTGCTGCAACGGCTCACGGACCTCAGCGGAGAGTCGAGCTACCTGACCGTTCGCGGCCCCGGGCGCAGCTGCATCTATCTGCGTGAGGTGCAGAGCGACCAGCCGATCCGGCACGTCGGCTTCGCCGGATGGGCGGGCCGTACGGTGCAGATGGACGGCTCGGCGGTCGGCGCCGTCCTGGACGGCGAGACGCCGGACACCGGGTTCGTGGCTCTCGGTGCGGTGTCCGCGCCCGACGCCACCGTCATCGCGGCTCCCGTGCTCGACAGCGAGGGCGCCGTCGTCGCGGCCCTCAGCATCGTCGGGCCGAGTTTCCGCATGGGTGCGGATCGCGTTCAGCAGCTCGGCGGACTCGTGCGCGACGCCGCGCAGAACCTGACTGCGGTACTCCGCCCCGAGCACTCCGCACCGACGACGACGGACGCAGACCTTCGATAACCGGCCTGACCGCTGGGAGGGCTAGGCTGAGATCCGCGCGTCTTTTGTGCGGAGTCGACAAGCCTCCCCGGCGCCGCATCCCGATTTCGTTGGCATGACCTGCCAGACAGACGAAAGGCCTCCTGTGACTGTTCACGACCAGGATCCGTACTCCCAGGGCCCGCTCGACAGCGATCCCGAAGAGACCAGCGAATGGCAGCAATCGCTCGACGAACTCGTCGACGCGAAGGGCCACGGCCGCGGCCGCGAGATCATGCTCAGCCTGCTGAAGCGCTCGAAGGACCTGCATCTGGGCGTGCCGATGGTCCCGACCACGGACTACATCAACACCATCGCCCCGGAGAACGAGGCCGCCTTCCCCGGCGACGAGGACCTCGAGCGCCGATACCGGCACTGGATCCGCTGGAACGCCGCGATCACCGTGCACCGCGCGCAGCGGCCCGGCATCGGCGTCGGCGGTCACATCTCCACCTACGCCTCGGCCGCCTCGCTGTACGAAGTCGGCCACAACCACTTCTTCCGCGGGCGCGATGACGCCGCCGGCGGGGACCAGATCTTCTACCAGGGCCACGCCTCCCCCGGCATGTACGCCCGCGGCTTCCTCGAGGGCCGGATCACCGAGCAGCAGCTCGACGCGTTCCGCCAGGAGAAGTCCGGCGCCCCGAACGGCCTTCCCTCCTATCCGCACCCGCGGATGATGCCGGAGTTCTGGCAGTTCCCGACCGTGTCGATGGGCCTCGGACCGATCAACGCGATCTACCAGGCGATGACGAACAAGTACCTCGCCAACCGCGGCATCAAGCAGAACGACTCCCATGTGTGGGCGTTCCTCGGCGACGGCGAGATGGACGAGGTCGAGTCGCGGGGCCAGCTCCAGGTGGCCGCGAACGAGGGTCTGGACAACCTCACCTTCGTGATCAACTGCAACCTGCAGCGCCTCGACGGTCCGGTCCGCGGCAACGGCAAGATCATCCAGGAGCTGGAGAGCTTCTTCCGCGGGGCCGGCTGGAACGTCATCAAGGTCGTCTGGGGCCGGGAGTGGGACGACCTGCTCGCCCGCGACACCGACGGCGCCCTGCTGAACCTGATGAACGTCACGCCCGACGGCGACTACCAGACCTTCAAGGCGGAGAGCGGCGCCTACGTGCGCGAGAACTTCTTCGGCCGCGACGAGCGCGCGCTCGCCCTGGTCAAGGACTACTCCGACGACGACATCTGGCACCTGCGCCGCGGCGGCCACGACTACCGCAAGGTGTACGCCGCCTACAAGGCCGCCATGGAGCACAAGGGCCAGCCGACCGTCATCCTCGCCAAGACCGTCAAGGGCTACGGCCTGGGTCCGCACTTCGAGGGCCGCAACGCGACCCACCAGATGAAGAAGATGACGCTGGACGACCTCAAGCTGTTCCGCGACACCATGCACATCCCGATCTCGGACGCGCAGCTCGAGGCCGACCCGTACCGTCCGCCGTACTACCACCCGGGACAGAACGACGAGACGATCCAGTACATGCTGGAACGCCGTCGCGACCTGGGTGGCTTCCTCCCCGAGCGCCGCAGCACGCACGTCGGCCTGAACCTCCCCGAGGACAAGGACTACGCGCTGCCGAAGAAGGGATCCGGCAACCAGGAGGTCGCCACGACCATGGCCTTCGTGCGCATGGTCAAGGACCTCATGCGGGTCAAGGGCTTCGGCGAGCGCCTCGTCCCGATCATCCCCGACGAGGCGCGCACGTTCGGCATGGACGCGTACTTCCCCACGGCGAAGATCTACAACCCGAACGGCCAGAACTACACTGCGGTCGACCGGGAGCTGCTGCTCGCGTACAAGGAGAGCCCGCAGGGGCAGATCATGCACGTGGGCATCAACGAGGCCGGCGCGGCTGCGGCGTTCACCGCCACCTCGACGGCGTACTCCACGCATGGCGAGCCGCTCATCCCGATCTACATCTTCTACTCGATGTTCGGCTACCAGCGCACCGGCGACGCGTTCTGGGCGGCCGGCGACCAGATGGGCCGCGGCTTCATCATCGGCGCCACGGCCGGTCGCACCACGCTGACCGGCGAGGGCACGCAGCACGCGGACGGCCAGTCCCCGCTGCTCGCCTCGACCAACCCCGCCACGCTCGTCTACGACGCGGCGTACGGCTACGAGGTCTCGCACATCGTGCAGGCCGGCATCGAGCAGATGTACGGCGGCACCCACCCGAACCCGGACGTCATGTACTACCTGACGGTGTACAACGAGCCGATGCGGATGCCGGCAGAACCTGCGGACGTGGACGCGGAGGGGATCCGGAAGGGTCTGCACCGCATCTCCGTCGGATCCGGCGAGGGGCAGCGCGTGCAGTTGCTCGCCTCGGGCGTCGGTGTGCCGTGGGCGATCGAGGCACAGGAGCTGCTGCTCGCCGATTGGGGCGTGTCCGCGGACGTGTGGTCGGTCACCTCGTGGACCGAGCTGCGCCGCGACGGCCTGGCCGTCGACGAGCACAACTTCCTGCACCCGGACCAGGAGCCGCAGACGGCGTACCTCACCGAGAAGCTGAAGGACGCCCAGGGTCCGTTCATCGCGACGAGCGACTACATGCACGCGGTGCAGGACCAGATCCGCCAGTGGGTCCCCGGTGCGTACTACACGCTGGGCGCCGACGGCTTCGGCTTCGCCGACACGCGTGCCGCCGCTCGCCGCTTCTTCAAGATCGACGGCCCGTCCATGGTCGTCCGCGCTCTGCAGGCGCTCGCGGACGAGGGGCGGATCGACCGCTCCGTCGTGGGACAGGCGATCGCGAAGTACGACCTGTACAACGTGAACGCCGGCACCAGCGGCAACGCCGGTGGCGACAGCTGATGCCAGCGGCACGATGAGCAGACCTCCCGAGATGACCAAGGAGGAGACGCTGGCGTGGCTGCGCCGCATCTCCGGGGATCTCGCCACGGCGACCCTGCAGCGTCTCGAGGACTCGCTGCCCTGGTACGCCGAGATGCCACCGGCCCGACGCTCCGCCGTCGGGCTGGTGGCCCAGGCGGGCATCACCTCGTTCATCCAGTGGTACGACGACCCCACGTCGACCCCCTGGATCGCCGCGGACATCTTCGCCGCCGCACCGCGTGAGCTGCTGCGCAGCGTGAGCCTGCAGCAGACGCTGCAGCTCATCCGCGTCACCGTCGAGGTGACAGAGGAGCGCGTGGCAGGCAACGGCCAGCACCTGCGCGACGCCATCCTGCTGTACTCGCGCGACGTGGCCTTCGCGGCCGCCGATGTGTACGCGCGCGCCGCCGAGGCCCGAGGGCTGTGGGACGCGCGCCTGGAGGCGCTCGTCGTGGACTCGATCCTCACCGGCGAAGCCGACGAGGAGCTGCCCAGCCGCATCGCCGCCCTCGGCTGGCACGGCCACGGCGAGGTCTGCGTGATCGTGGGAACCACACCGCCGCAGTTCGATGTGGACCAGGTGCGCCGCACCGCGCGCAAGCTGGCGGTCGACGTGCTGATCGGCGTGCAGGGGTCACGACTCGTGCTGGTGGTCGGGCGCGCCAAGCCCGCCGCCACGGACGACGCCACCGACGGCACTGAGCCCGCTGAGTTCTCCTTCGCGGAGATCGCCCGCACCTTTGAGCCCTCCTTCGGGCCGGGGCACATGGTGGTCGGCCCCGCCGTCGCCGCACTCGTCGACGCCGGGCAGAGCGCCCGTGCCGCCCTGGCCGGTTTCGCCGTGGCGCGCGCCTGGCGCGGCGCGCCGCGGCCCGTCGACGCCGACGAGCTGCTGCCGGAGCGCGCGATCGCCGGCGACCCGCTGGCCAAGCAGACCCTCATCGAGCGCGTGTTCCGTCCGCTGCACGACCACTCCACCGACCTCGTCACGACGCTGTGGAGCTACCTCGACAACGGCCGTTCCCTCGAGGCGACCGCGCGGGAGCTGTTCGTGCACCCGAACACCGTGCGCTACCGCCTGAAGCGCATCAGCGAGGTGATCGGCTGGGACGCCACCGGTCCGCGTGAGGCCTTCATCCTGCAGACCGCGCTCGTGCTCGGCACGATCGGCACGGCGGATCCGGTCCGGCGCGGACTTCGTCCTCGTCGCCCGCGCTGATCCTTCGACGCCGCGATACCGAACGCGTTGTACGTCTCAGATAACCGATCTGCGGATTCTTGTGAGGGTTGAGCCACCGAAACCGGCGGATCGTTGGCAGACTGGGAACGTGATCGTCTTCGCATGCCCTGGACAGGGCTCCCAGACCCCCGGCTTCCTCTCCCCCTGGCTCGAGCTCGACGGTGTCGCCAACGACCTCGCCGCGTACTCGGAGGCCGCCGAGGTCGACCTGATCCAGCACGGCACCGTCTCCGACGCCGACACGATCCGCGACACCCGCATCGCGCAGCCTCTGATCGTCGCCGCCTCGCTGGTGGCCGCGAAGGCCCTGCAGGAGCGCGCGGGCCGCGGCCCTGACGGGATCGCCGGCCACTCGGTCGGCGAGTTCGCCGCCGTGTCGGGTGCCGGCGTGATCCCCGCCGAGACCGCGATGCGCTTGGTCGGCATCCGCGGCCGCGCGATGGCCGACGCCGCAGGCAGGACCCCGACCGGGATGAGTGCCGTCCTGGGCGGCGACGAGGAGGCCGTGCTCGCGCTGCTGTCCGACCTCGACCTCACCCCTGCCAACTACAACGGCGGCGGTCAGATCGTCGCCGCAGGCGCCCTGCCTGCCCTCGCGGCACTGGCCGAGGCCCCCGTGCGCGGATCCCGCGTGATCGCGCTGCAGGTCGCCGGCGCGTTCCACACGCACTACATGGCCTCCGCCGTCGACACGCTGCGCGAAGCCGTCGCCGGCGTCGACGCGGCAGATCCGACGGTGACGCTCTGGACGAACAAGGACGGATCCGTCCTCGCAGACGGCGCCACGGCGCTGGAGAACCTCGTCACCCAGGTCTCCTCCCCCGTACGGTGGGACCTGTGCATGGCCTCGTTCGCCGAGCGCGGTATCACCGGCCTCATCGAGCTGACCCCGGCAGGCGCCCTCACCGGTCTTGCCAAGCGCGGGCTGCGCGGCGTTCCCGCCGTCGCTGTGAAGACCCCGGACGACCTCGACGCGGCGGTCGCGCTGCTGAACGGCGCTGACGACAACGGAGAAGCAGCATGACCACGCTCAAGCAGGCCACCGGCCCCGCGTACACCCGCATCTACTCCGTGGGCGCCGCCCGCGGGGAGAACGCCGTTCCGAACGAAGACCTCATCGGGCCGATCGATTCGAGCGACGAGTGGATCCGTCAGCGCACCGGCATCGTCACACGTGCCCGTGCGCTGCCGACCACCGACGCGATCGATCTGTCCACGGCCGCCGGGATCGAGGCGATCGAGAAGTCCGGCGTGGCGCCGTCCGACATCGACCTCGTGATCGTGGCCACGATCAGCAACCCGAAGCAGACCCCCTCCGTCTCGGCGATCGTGGCCGACAGAGTCGGCGCGAACCCGGCCGCCGCCTACGACCTCAACGCGGCATGCGCCGGTTACGCCTACGCCGTCGCCCAGGCGGATGCCCTGATCCGCGCCGGCGCCGCTCGGTATGCGCTCGTCATCGGCGCCGAGAAGCTCTCCGATGTCGTGGACCCGACTGACCGGAGCATCTCGTTCCTGCTCGGCGATGGGGCCGGCGCCGTCGTTGTCGGCCCCAGTGACTTCCCCGGCATCTCGGGCACGGTCTGGGGCTCGGACGGCTCGAAGGCCGACGCGGTCGGCATGAACCACACCCTCACCGAGTTCCGCGATGGGCAAGCGCCCTGGCCGACGCTGCGCCAGGAGGGCCCGACCGTGTTCCGCTGGGCTGTCTGGGAGATGGCCAAGGTCGCCAAGCAGGCGCTCGAACAGGCCGGCGTCGAGGCATCGGATCTGGCAGCCTTCATCCCGCACCAGGCCAACATGCGCATCGTCGACGAGTTCGCCAAGCAGCTGAAGCTGCCCGAGACGACCGTGATCGCGCGCGACATCGAGACCACCGGCAACACTTCCGCGGCGTCGATCCCACTCGCCACGCACCGCCTGCTGCAGGAGCACCCCGAGCTCAGCGGCGGACTCGCCCTGCAGATCGGCTTCGGCGCCGGCCTGGTGTTCGGCGCGCAGGTCGTCGTGCTCCCCTGACCGGGCGCCGCCGACTCCTAGACTGTTCACCGGTTCCCAACCATCCAAAGAAAGAGGAAATCATGGCCTTCAGCAACGACGAGGTCCTCGCTGGCCTTGCAGAGCTCATCACCGACGAGACCGGCATCGACGCCTCGGAGGTCGCTCTGGAGAAGTCCTTCACCGACGACCTGGACATCGACTCGATCTCCATGATGACGATCGTCGTCAACGCCGAGGAGAAGTTCGGCGTCACCATCCCCGACGACGAGGTCAAGAACCTCAAGACCGTCGGTGATGCCGTGAGCTTCATCGTCGCCGGCCAGGAGTGACACCCGCGGATGCCACCCCCGCGCTTCTGCGGGGCGTGGCATCCTCCTCTTCCGCCCCCATCGGCCCCTGAGCGTTCGACAGGCTCAGCAACCGGTCGATCGCAGCACCCACCCGCTCCCCGAGAAGGAACACGCATGACCAAGCGCATCGTCGTCACCGGCATAGGTGCCACGTCCGCCCTGGGCGGCACCGCCCCGGAGAACTGGGCGAACCTGCTCGCCGGTGTCTCCGGCACGCACACCCTCACCCACGACTGGATCGAGACCTACCAGATCCCGGTGACGTTCGCTGCGGAGGCGTCCGTCCGCCCGGAGGAGGTCCTTCCCCGGCACGAGGCCAAGCGCCTGGATCCTTCGGTGCAGTTCGGCATGATCGCCGCCCGCGAGGCCTGGGCCGACGCGGGAGCCCCCGACATCGCCCCGGAGCGCCTCGGCATCGACTGGGCCACCGGCATCGGCGGCCTGTGGACCCTGCTGGATGCCTGGGACACGCTGCGTGAGAAGGGCCCGCGCCGGGTCATGCCCCTCACCGTGCCGATGCTCATGCCGAACGCGGGCGCGGGCAACCTGTCGCTGCATTTCGGTGCGAAGGCCTTCGCGCGCACCGTCGTGAGCGCATGCGCGTCCAGCACCGAGTCGATCGCGAACGCCTACCAGCATCTGCAGGACGACCTCGCCGACGTCATCATCGCCGGTGGCGCGGAGTCCGCGATCCACCCGATCACCATGGCCTCGTTCGCGTCTGCGCAGGCCCTGTCGCGTCGCAACGACGACCCCGAGCACGCCTCGCGCCCCGGCGCGATCGACCGTGACGGCTTCGTCATGGGCGAGGGCGGCGCAGCCCTGGTCATGGAGACCGAGGAGCACGCCAAGGCCCGCGGCGCCAAGATCTACGCCTACGTGGTGGGCGGAGGCGTCTCTGCGGACTCGTACCACATCACCGGCAACGACCCCGAGGGCCATGGTGCGGCCCGCGCCGTGGAGCAGGCGCTGGCACAGGCCGGCGCGACCCCCGACGAGGTCACGCACATCAACGCGCACGCCACGTCGACCCCGGTCGGCGACCCGAACGAGTACGGCGCCCTGAAGCGCGTCTTCGGCGACCGGATCGACGAGATCCCGGTGTCGGCGACCAAGGCGTCCACCGGGCATCTGCTCGGCGGCACGGGCGCGCTCGAGGCGGTCTTCACGATCCTCGCGCTGCGCGACCGCGTGGCTCCGCCGACGATCAACATGACCGAGCCGGATCCGGCGGTGCCGTTCAAGCTCTCCGGTGAGGCGCAGCCGCTCGGCGACGGCCCGCAGCTCGCGATCAGCAACTCGTTCGGCTTCGGCGGGCACAACGCGGTCGTCGCGTTCCGCTCCTACGACGGCTGATCCGCACGGACGAGAATCGCCCCGGTCGCTTCCTCATCGAAGCGGTCGGGGCGATTCTCATTCTTTTCGGTTGTGCTGTTCTGTTATCTCTCCGGCCCAGGACCGGGGATACGCTTTCTCGGGTTCCGGGTCCTTGCTCTCCGACCCCCGATAATCGCGCCTCCTCCGATCCCCGTCCCTTCGTGTGATCCGGTGCCCTCGATCCCTCGGACCTCGGAGACCGGATCATACGAGTCCTTTTCCGACCCGCCAGCGCCGCGGTCAACCCACCCGCCAGCGCCGCGGCCTATCCCACTTTGTGGAGCCAGACCACCCGGGCGTCGTCGCTCGCACGCCGGAACGGCTCGAGCTCCTCGTCCCATGCGGACCCGAGGGCGACGTCGAGCTCGCGCTGCAGCTCGATCGGGCTGCCGGCGGCGATCTCGATGGCGTAGCGGATCCGGTCCTCGCCGACGACGATGTTGCCTGCCGCGTCGGTCTGCGCATAGTGCACACCCAGGTCGGGCGTATGCAGCCACCGGCCTCCGTCACTGCGCGGGGTCGGATCCTCCGTCACCTCGAACCGGAGGTGCTCCCAGCCGCGGATCGCGGTCGCGAGAGCGGCGCCCGTGCCCACGGGACCGTCCCAGTAGAACTCGGCCCGGCGGGCGCCATCGAGGACGGGCTGCTCGGTCCACTCGAAGTTGACGGCGCGCCCGATAGCGCGTCCGACCGCCCATTCCAGGTGCGGGCAGAGCGCGCGCGGTGCGGAGTGGATGTACACCACTCCGCGTGCTTGTGCTGCCATGGTCTCTCCGTTTCATCAGGTGCGTCTTCCCCTACGACCTGATCCGCGAAGCACGGCGTTATGCGGTTATGGGCCCATTCTCACTGATCATCGGCGAAATCACAACTGTGTAACTCATTGCGAAAAGGAAACGGTCCCCGGCGCCGAAGCGCCGAGGACCGTCTATAGGACGAGGGAGGCTCAGGCCTCGCTCATCGCGATCTTCTCCTTCTGACCCTTCGCGGCGTAGTACGCGGCGCGGGCCGCGTCACGGCGGGCCTGCTCCTCGTAGCCGGCGTCGAGGGTCGCCTGGTCGACAGGGTAGTTCTCCACCTCGTCCGTGCCGTGGTACTTCTCGATGTAGGCGTCCAGCTCGGGGCCGGAGGTCCACGACGTGATGAGGCAGTAGCGCGGCTCGGTGCCGTTGTGGGTGGCGGCATGCCAGAGGCGCTGCGTGTCGACGATCAGCTGCGCGCCGGCCGGAAGGGCGATGCGGTACTCGACGCTCGGGTCGGTGCGGTTCTCGCGCAGGACGAAGTAGCTGTCCTTGTCGTCGGTGAGGTTGAAGAAGCCGCGCACGACCCAGCCGGTGCCGTCAGGGTTGAGGCGGTTGTTGTCGTCCTGGTGCAGGTTGTAGAGGCACTCGCCGTAGGGCGTGGGCTGCAGCTCGATGACACGGCAGCGACCGACGTTCGCACCCGGCTCCTGCGCACGGCGCGTCAGGTTCGGGGCCTTCGAGGTCTGCGCGTCGATCCAGACGCCGTCCTTGTCGGTGCGCGGGGGCACGTGGTTCCAGAAGCCGTTGCACTCGATCTCGCCCTTGGCGGAGGCGAGCGGAGCGAAACGGGTGTCACCCGAGGACTTCCAGTCGTTGTACTCGATGTCGAGCCACTCCTTGGGGTCGAGCTCCTGGTTGTAGCTGTCGAGGACGACGAAGCCCTTGTCCTCGAGGGCGGCGGACTTGATGTATGCCATGAGCGAGTCATGTCCTTTCATAAAGGGGCCAGCACGTTTTAACAGGCCCTTCTTAGGACAGCCTAACAGCGCGACTTCGACGCGCCCGGAGGGCCGGCCGTGAATATCCAGGCGCCTCCGGTCGCTGAATAGACTGGTCCCGGCAGCACGCGATCCGAGGAGAAGCCCAGCAGCATGAGCACGGCCACGAACGTCGAAGCAACCGCAGTCTCAACGATCGAGTGGCTCTCCTCCCCCGCGACCACGATCGTCGTGCCGGTCTACCAGCGCCAGTACCGCTGGGACATCGGCGGCTGCGAGAAGCTCCTGTCCGACATCCGCGCCGTGGCGGACGAGGACGACGCGCATCGGCACTTCATCGGCTCGATCCTCTCCGCCGAGGACCATGCCCACCCGGACGCCGACCTGATCCTGATCGACGGTCAGCAGCGCATCACGACGCTCATGCTGCTCATCGCGGCCCTGCACCACGCGGTGCACGAGATCGATCAGGAGCTCGCCGACGAGCTGGCGCGAGTGCTGGTGCGACCCGACGACGCGCACCGCACCAAGCTCCGCCCGCATGAGGCCTGGGCCGGCCTGTTCGAGTCCGTCGTGCTGGACCGGCGCGGCCCCGACCAGCCGGAGTCGCGCTTCGACGACAACTACGCGTTCTTCCGGTCCCAGGTGCACGCCGACGAGGCGCCGCGGATCTGGCGAGGGCTGCAGAAGCTCGAACACGTCTCGATCACCCTCGGCGAGGCCGCCAACGCGCAGCAGATCTTCGAGAGCCTCAACTCCACCGGAGAGCCGCTGCGCGATCACGAGCTGATCCACAACTACATCCTCATGGGGCTCTCGCACGCGCAGCAGCAGCAGGTCGAGGAGGACTTCTGGCTGCCGATCGAGCGCAACGCGGGCGAGGCGATTGGCGCATTCTGGCGCCACTTCCTGATCATGACCACCGGCCGCGAGGTGTCCGTCGACGGCGAGCACGGCGTCTACAGTGCGTTCCGGCATGAGTTCCCGCACATGGGCATGGAGGACCTGCCGGCGCAGGCGAGCGTGTGGCGGGAGTTCTCGGACATCTACCGGATCCTGCTGAATCCCTCGCAGGAGCAGGATCCGGAGATCCGGCGGCAGCTGGTCTACATCAACACCTTCGGGCGCTCCACGTATCCGCTCGTGCTCAGCGCCTATCGCGACCACCAGCTCGGCCTGATCTCCAAGGACGAACTGGTGCAGACGCTGGAGCGGATGCAGTCGATGCTGCTGCGCCGCGCGGTCGTCGGCATCCCGAACGACCGTCTCATCGCCCGACTCTGCCGTGCCAGGGCACAGGGACCGGAGGAGCTGCTGCGCGCCTTCGCCCGGATCACGCCGTCGGACGAGCGAATCCGGGTGGCGCTGAAGTTCACCGACCTCCCTCACGCGCTGTACGTGCTGGGCCGGATCGAAGGCGTCGCCGACCCCGGTGGCTTCGACGTCGAGCACATCGTGCCGACCGCGCCGCACGACTCCTGGTCCGGCGACGGCGTGCGTGCATGGAGCGAGTACTCCGAGGACGAGCAGAACAGCCACCGCGCCCTCGCCGGGACGCTGGGCAACCTGACCCTGCTGGAGGAGCCTCTCGCCGAACGCGTCTACGGCGCGTCGTTCCCTGACAAGCGCGATGCCTACCGCCGCAGCAGGGTCGATGAGAACACCGCCCTCGCCGGTCTCGACGCGTGGGGCACCGCGGCGATCGCGGAGCGCACGGCCGCGCTCACCGACGCGTTCGTGCAGGTGTGGCGCCGACCCGCCGTCGTGGACATCGACGACGACGGACTCACCCCGATCCTCGACGCCGTGCGACGGCGAGGCTGGCCGACTGGATGGGAGCGGGAGTTCGACTACGTCGAGTACCGCGGTGAGCGCTGGGAGGTTCCCGACGTGAAGTACCTGTTCAACCGCGTCTTCCGGCGCGGCTGGACGGACACGCGCGACGCTCTCGACGCGTTCAACGACCGCAACGGCGGGCCGATCTACGACGAGAAGGCGTGGAACGGGACCTGGGACGAGCTGGACGAGGGCCACTTCCTCTACATGGGGTGGGACGCGAAGTACATGATGAGCGCGGTGCAGGGCCTCCTGGAGGAGTCGGGCTTGGCCGCGGAAGTGTTCGTGAAGTACTCCTACATCGGGAATGTGATGTGATGACGCTCTCTGCCGCCGCTCCTTTCGAGAGCACTGTGATCCGCCGCCGGATGATGGACCTCGCCGTCGAGGAGCACACCCTCACCGTGCCGCTCGTGTGGTCGGATCCGTCCGACAGCCGCACGATCGACGTGTTCGCCTCCGTCGTCGCACGCGAGGGCGGAGAAGATCTCCCCTATCTGGTCTTCCTCCAGGGCGGTCCTGGTTCCGAGGCGCCCCGCGCGCTTCATGCGCCGGCGGCGCCGTCGTGGCTGGATCAGGCCCTTCAGCACCACCGCGTGGTCATGATCGATCAGCGCGGCACCGGTCGGTCCACCCCGGTCGGCGACGGCATCCTGTCCCTCGGGTCGGAGACGGTGGCGGAGTACCTCACCCATCTGCGCGCGGATGCGATCGTGCGGGACTGCGAGGCGATGCGTTCGCATCTGGGAGTTGACCGCTGGAACGTCCTCGGGCAGTCGTTCGGCGGATTCACGACTCTCGCGTACCTCTCCACCGATGCCTCGTCGATCGATCGGGCGTACCTGACCGGCGGCCTCAGCACGGTGACACGCAGTCCAGACGAGGTGTACGCGCTCTGTTACGACAAGATGCGCGATGCGTCGGAGCGGTACTACCGGCGCTTCCCCGAACACCGCGAACGCATGCGCCGCCTGGTGGATCTCGCATCGGCCGGCGAGATCGTGCTGCCGAGCGGCGAGGTCGTCTCGCCGTCCCGGTTGCGCTCGGTGGGATCCGCCCTGGGCACCAACGACGGCTGGCAGACGCTCTGGCAGCTTCTCGAACTGGATCCGTCGAGCAACGCGTTCCGCTACGACCTCGCGAGCGCGATGCCGTTCGGCGGTCGCAACCCGCTGTACTTCGTCTTCCACGAGTCCAGCTATGCGAACGGCCATGTCACGGACTGGTCCGCCGAGCGCGTCGAGCCCGACGACTTCGTCCAGGATGTCACGCTGTTCACCGGCGAGCACATCCGTCGCGACTGGACGGAGACGGTCCCGGCTTTCCAGCCGTGGCGTGAGGTCGCACTGACCCTGGCCGACCACGAATGGCCCGCGATCTACGATCCTGCGGCGCTGGCCGCATCCGGTGTGAAGGGCGCCGCCTCCGTCTACGTGAATGACCCGTACGTTCCGATCGAGTACTCGCTCGAGACCGCGGCGCTGCTTCCGGATCTGCGCCTGTGGGTCACGAGCGAGCACGAGCACAACGGGTTGCGCGCCGGGCGCGTGTTCGAGCACCTCGTCGACCTCGCCCACGACCGCCGGGTGCGCTGACCCCCGCCGACGTGACCCGACGCTGACGCACGGGAGCGGCGCGCGCGGCGTCAGCCGGCACGCACCGCCTCGTAGTCGGGCAGCAGTGCCTGCCAGCGTTCCTTCCAGGCCGGCGCCGGCTGGGACGAGGACCACCCGGTCGGATGCGCCGTCGCCCCCGACTCCAGCGCACGCCGGAGGTCTTCGAGATGCACCTGCCATCCCGCGGCGTGGAAGTGGAGCACTCCGACGCCCAACCCGCGTTCCTCGACGACCAGCCGCGATCTCTCCCCCTCGGCGGACAGCCAGGCCTCGATCACCGTCTCCTCGTCCGTGCCCGGTTCCTGGGTGAGGACAAGGTGATGCGGCGCCTCGCAGACGTCGATCCGCATGGATCCGGTCCAGGTGCTCGTGAAGGTGGCGCGCAGCATGCCACCCGGACGGAAGTCGCCCGCCAACTGGGCGATCCAGCGCGCCGCGCGCTCCGGATCCGTGCACGCCTGCCACAGGTCGTCCACGTCGGTGTCGTAGACGTCCTCCACGTGGATCGCGCCCGTGGCGTCGTTGAGCTCCCACATCGTGCCGGTCATGATCATGTCCTGTCCTTCTTCCCTCGGGCGATCTCGGTATGCAAGGCGTCGAGTCGCTGCGTCCACAGATCGCGGTATCGTTCGAGCCACTCGTCGAGGTCGGCGAGCGCTTCCGGCCGCAGCCGGTAGATGCGCCGCTGCGCATCCTGTCGCACGTCCACCAGACCCGCTTCGCGCAGCACCCGCAGGTGGCGGGACACCCCCGGCCGCGCGATCGGCAGCGCATCGGCCAGCTCGCCCGCGGTCGCATCGTGATCCCGCAGGATGTCCAGCACGACGCGCCGGCTCGGGTCGACGAGGGCCTGCAGTACGGCGTCCATGGCCTGAACGTACCGCTTCAGTTACGTACCTGCAAGGTTACATTCGGGCGGGAGGTAGCGGCGTCGCGTGCGCTCGTCAACCCCGTGGCGTTCGATCCTCCGTCCTGTGAACGTGAGATGTACGACACACGAGAGGAGACGCGCAGATGAGCGCTGCAGACCACGTGAAGAACGCGGCGGAGAAGATGTCCGGCAAGGTCAAGGAGGGGGCCGGCAAGGTCACCGACAACGAGGAACTCGAGAACGAGGGCCGGATGGATCAGGCCAAGGCCGACCTCAAGGAGGCGGGCGAGCACCTGAAGGACGACGCGAAGAACGCCGGCGAGCACATCAAGGACGCGATGGACCGCTGATACGAACAGACGCGCCGCCCCGCCGGACATCTCCCCGATGCCCGGCGGGGCGAACGCGACATCACGCTGACTCGTCTGCGTGCGTCACACCCGGGCGCCGTCGAACGATCCCGTCAGCACATCGACAAGAGCATGCCCGTGCGTCAGCTGCGGGTGGTGTCCGGCACCGGGCACCGAGATCAGCTCGACGTTCGGACGCGACCTGAGCATCTCCTCCACTCCGGGATCGAGCGGATCCTTGCTTCCCGTGATGATGCGGATCGGGCCGTCGAATCGCCCGAGCACCTCTCGGAGCTCGGACCGCCACCGGGCCGAACTCGCCAGGGCGAGCTGCGCAGCGACCCTCGCAGCCCCGCTGCGCTTGAGATCGCCGACGGTGGACTCGAGAGCGGCTGCGCTCGCGTCCGACCCGGTGAGCCGGAACGACAGCCGCACCGGGTCGATGCGGCGCAGGTAGGCGCGTACGAACGGCCGCAGGCTCGCTGAGACTCCGGCCCGGGGCTGGAGGAAGAACGGCGCGACCAGAGTGAGCGACGTGACCCGGCCCGGGAGCCGATCGGCCGCGAGCACCGCCGCGGCCGAACCGAGCGAATGGCCGATGATCTCGACGGGCTCCTCGCCCAGCAGGCCCGGCAGCCACCGATCCCAGTCCCGCACTCCGGTGCCGCCGCTGAGACCGAGGCCCGGGAGGTCCAGGGCGCGCGCATCGACGGCCTCGGCGACCTCGGTCCAGGTGTCGGCGTTGACGGGCAGCCCCGGGAGGATCAGCCGGGTGGCGTCGCGCCGGCCGAGCTCGAACGTCTTCAGCCCGCCGACGTCCACGAACCTCCGGTCGTCGGCCCCGGCACGGCCGAAGCGATGCGCCGCCAGATGGTCGGCCCAGCGATCGAGGGAGACCAGAACGTCCGGCGTGCGGATCCCGTTCCGCTGTGCCAGCTCGATCGCGGATGCCGTCGGATAGCGGTCATCCGACAGGAAGCCGAGCGTCTCGGGATCCGCCTTGGTGATGCGCGACGGAAGCCGCTTGATGACACCGACGGGCACGCGCAGCCACGGAACCTTCGCGCCGAGGTGCCGGCCGACGTGCGTGAGCAGCTCCGCCAGCGGCGGGGTGTCGTCGTCGAGGATCCAGTACGCCTTGCCGACGGCGGTCGGATCGCTCGCCGCGGCCGCCATGAACGCCGCCAGGTAGTCGACCGTGAGAACGGGCAGGAACGTGCCCCTGCCCGCGGGCAGCGCGGTCGCCGTCCCGTCCCAGATCTGCTCGATCGTGGTGGCCAGCCCGATGTGCTGATCGGACTCCCCCGTCGCGCTGTCGCCGATCACGCTCGCCGGATTGACGATCGTCCACGGGATCCCGTGCTCGTTGGCCTCGGCCTGGAAGATGGCGTCGGATTCCACCTTGGATGCCTCGTAGCCGCCGAGCTCCTTGTAGACCGCGGCACGATGTGCGTCCGACCACGGGACCGTGGCAGGATCCTGTCCCCCGACCCGGTAGCCGGAGATGTGGACGACGCGCTGCAGCTCGGGAAGCCCCTCGGCGAACTCGATCAGCTTCTCGACGATGCCGACGTTCGCGCCGCGCGCCTCCTGGGCGGGCATACCGAACCGGTAGGAGCCTGCGCAGTTGTGGATCTCGGTGACGGACGGGAACGCCGCGGCACCGCCGGAGACGATCTCCGGCGCATCGAAGTCGACGATCGTCGTGCTGATGCTGCGCGTCAGACCGTGCTCGCTCAGCCATCGTTCGACGCGTGCTGCAGATGCGGCACTCCGCACCGCCGCGGTGACGTTCGCACCGGACTCCGCGAGGGTCAGCACGAGGTGCCGGCCGATCAACCCCGAGGCCCCGAAGACCAGCGCGTGACGGGGCGCCTCCTGCGCGGTCATCGCGTGATCCCCTCAGTCTGGATGCGCTGCTCGATGAGCGTCGCCACGACGTCGGCGGCCGCGATCAGGGGTTGGACGCTCCGCATGGCACGGGAGACGATCACCGCTCCCTCGATCGTGGAGACGACGACCGTCGCGAGGGTACGGGCCTCTTCGGCGCCGATGCCTCCGGCTTCGAGGAGCGCGGCCGTCGGCGTGATCCAGGACGTGAAGGCCGTCGCGCACGCCTGTCGGATCCGCTCGCTCTCCGCACCCATCTCGAGAGTGACCACCGAGACCGGGCAACCCAGCCGGAAGTCGCTTTCGCTGACGATGTCCGCCAATGCCTCGATCACGACGCGGGCCGTCGCAGCCGCGCCGTCCGCCGACTCGGCAGCCTCCGCGATCAAGGTCTCGAACTGTGTCGTGGCGAGCTCGACCGCGGCGACGCCCAGGCCTTCCTTCCCGTCGGGGAAGTGGAAGTAGATCGATCCCTTGGGTGCCGCGGCGTGGTCTGTCACCGCGTTCAGGCCTGTGCCGCTGTAGCCACCCGTCTGGATGAGTTCGAGCATGGACTCTGTGAGCCGTGCCTTCGTGAGGTCTCCCTTTGATGCCATGGACATAAGAATAGACCGGTCTACATATTTTGCAAGTCGACGAGAAGGCATCGCGAGATCGCGTCGCGTGCGGGGATCGGAAGTGTGGGGCGGGCGGGACTTGAACCCGCGATCGTTGGGTTATGAGCCCACTGCCTTCACCAGCTTGGCCACCGCCCCGGAACTTCGAGACTACCGGGCCAGGGCGACCCTCCGGTGCACGCAGCTCAGAGCGGACTCGCCTGCCGGTGCAGTGCCGAGTGCCCGCGGTAGACCCGGGCGTTCTGGCGCAGCCCTTCCCTCTCCTCGGCCGTGAGTTCGCGGCGGACCTTGGCCGGCACGCCCGCGACGAGTGACCCGTCCGGCACCTCCATGCCGCTCAGCACCAGCGCACCACCGGCGATCAGGCATTCGGATCCGATCACGGCCCCGTTCAGCACCACGGCCCCCATGCCGATCAGCGATCCGTCGCCGATCGTGCAGCCGTGCACGACCGCGTTGTGGCCGATCGACACATCGTCGCCGATGGTGACGCCATGGCCGGGGTCGACGTGCACCGAGACGCTGTCCTGCGCGTTGCTGCCGGTGCCGATCCGGATCTCCGCGGAATCCGCGCGGAGTACCGCGTTGTACCAGACGCTGGAGCCCTCGCCGATCGTCACCGACCCGATGACCTTCGCGCCCGCGGCGAGGAACACCGTCGGATCGATGGCGGGGGTTCGGCCGGGCAGGGACAGGACGGTGGCTTCGTCGCTCATACTGCGACCCTATCCGCCCCGCCCCCGCGCGCGTCCGGGGTCAGCCGCCGATCCCCATCGCGGCCTTCAGCGCCGCGGTGTACTGCGGGGCGAGGGAGTTCGCGAACGTCACCGTGATGTGGTCCTGGTCGCGGTAGATGTTGGCTCCGCCGACCACCGCACGGCAGTTCTCGTCGTCGCAGAAGACCTTCGTGAAGTCGAGCAGCGTGATGTCCTTCTGACCGTCCGCGGCCGCACGCAACGGGTCCTTCTCGGTCAGCAGGTCGGTGCGCGGGCCGTCGCAGGCGCTCTGTGCGCGGGTGCGCAGGCACTTGTTCGGGTCGGTCTCCCACACGGGGTTGTCGACGACGGTGATCACGGGCGTCCCCTTGGACGTCTGCGTGGCCCAGGCCTCTCGGTATCCGGCTACCGCCGCATCGTAGGAGGAGGCATGCTCCCCCGCGGCGTACGGCGTCGTGGAGAGCGCGGCGGTGAAGATCGCATCGAAGTGCCGCTTCTCGAGCTGCTTCGCCACCGCGGCGCGATACTGCGTGCACGCGTCGCCGAACGCCCCGCCGGTGGACAGCGGCGTGGTGTTCCACGGACAGGCGCCCTTGAAGTACGTGGTGAGGTGCCATCCTTCCTTCTCCGCGATCCCCTGGAACGTGGTGAGCAGCTGGTACGCGTGGCTGTCGCCGATCAGAGCGATCTGCTTCGCGTTCGGGTCCTTTGAGCCGAACTCGCACGAGACCGGCCGTGCGTCGTTGAGCTGCACGAAGCACTGCGACGCCTCCGGACGGTCGACGCCCGCGAAGCCTGGGGCGGGAAGGATCTCATCGGACTTGGTCCCCGCACAAGACTCATCGAGGATGGCCGCCGCACCGAAGCACGCCGGGGGGTTCGCACGGAGTTCGGCGATGGCCTGCACGCCCTGCTGGTAGGTGCCCGCGTTCGCAGCCCAGCCCGCGCCCGCGGCGCCCGCGACGATCACCATCGCAGCGAGTGAAGCCCACAGCGACAGCCGGGGCTTGCGCGAAGTGAGCGGCTTCCAGGTGCGGGCCGGATCCTCGACGAACTTCTTGGTGAGCCAGGCCAGCACGAAGCAGATGCCGACGAGCGCGACGCGGTGGTAGATCGTGAGGCCCCAGAACGGCACGGACGGCGCGATGATGATGAGCGGCCAGTGCCACAGGTACAGGCTGTACGAGATGTCGCCGGTGAAGCGCATCGGCCGGATCGCCAGGATGCGGGTCGGGTACCACCAGCGCTCGGTGTTGGAGGCGGCGATGATCGCCGCTGCCGCAAGTGTGGGGATCGCGGCCATGTAGCCGGGGAACGGCGTCTGCGCATCGAAGCGGTAGATCACGACGAGCAGCACGATGATGCCGCCCCAGCCCAGGATGAAGCTGCCGATCGCGTTGCTCACGCGCAGGCGGGGCACCAGGGCGAGCACCGCACCCACACCGAACTGCCACATCCGACCGAAGGTGACGAAGTAGGCGGGCGCCGGATTCGTCGCCGTGAACCAGACGCAGAACGCGAACGAGGCCACGGACACGATGCCGATCGCGATCGCCGCCGCGCGCAGCCGCGACCCGCGGAAATACTTGACCGCGATCCATGCCGCGAGCAGCATGATCAGCGGCCAGAGCACGTAGAACTGCTCCTCGAGCGACAGCGACCAGTAGTGCTGCACCATCGTCGGATCCCCGGCGTGCGCGAGGTAGTCGGCCGAGTTCAGCGCGAGGAACCAGTTCTCCACATAGAAGGTGGACGCCACGATCTCCTGCAGCTCCGCGGGGAGCTGGGACAGCGGCGACAGCACGGGGATCGCCGCGACGATCGCGCAGAACAGCAGCACGAGCAGCGACGCAGGAAGCAGACGTCGAGCACGGCGAGCCCAGAACTGACCGAGGTTCACCCTCCCCGTGGCGTTCAGCTCGCGCGCAAGGTGCGCGGTGATCAGGAACCCGGAGATCACGAAGAAGATGTCGACGCCGACGTAGCCGCCGCTCAGCCGTCCCGGCCAGAAGTGGTACAGCACGACGGCCAGCACCGCGATCGCGCGCAGACCCTGCACATGAGGGATGAAGTTCGATCCGACCTTCTGCGCGGCGGACGTGCCCCGCGTTTCGGATGTACGGAGTCGGCGCAGGGCCGCACGGGAAGAGGTACCAGCTGTTGCCACCTGACGAAGGTATCCCGGATCACTGAGTCCTCCCGTCGTCCACGCGGTGCGCTCGTGGATCCACAGGGAAGGACAGCCTTGCCGAAATCGCACGTGACCTGCGGGTTAGCGTTGCCTCAGCTTGCTTGCGGAACAAACGGAGCCGAGTAGCGTTGCTCTCAAGACATCAGCACGCACGGATCCGAATGATCACCGAGGAGTCATCATGAGCAACGCCGAGACCATCACCCAGGCCACCGTCGACCCGACCGTCGCGGCCGGCGCCGCCCAGTTCCTGACCCCGGTCGTGCTGGGCCTCCAGGCGCTCACCGTGAACGGCAAGCAGGCGCACTGGCACGTGCGCGGCGCGAACTTCGTCGGTGTGCACGAGCTGCTCGACGTGATCGTGGACCATGCCGGAGACTTCGCCGACACCGCCGCGGAGCGCATCGTGGCCCTCGGCCTGCCGATCGACGCCCGCGCGACGGTCGTCGCCGAGAAGGCCGGCGCGACCCAGGTCCCTGCCGGATTCACCCGTTCCGACGATCTCGTGCGCGCCGTCATCGCCGACATCGATGCGATCCTGGTCACCGTGAAGGCCGCTGTCGAGGGCCTCGACGAGATCGACCTCACCAGCCAGGACGTGGCGATCGAGATCCAGCGCGGCCTCGAGAAGGACCGCTGGTTCCTCGTCTCGCACATCGCCGCCTGACACACGGCGCACAGCTCGGAACGACCCCCGCCCCGCTCAGGGACGGGGGTCGTTCTGCAGGTAGGCGAGCACGGCCAGCACGCGACGATGGTCGGTGCCGGACTCCTCGAGCCCGAGCTTGGCGAAGATGGCGGACACGTTCTTCTCCACCGCGCCCACCCCGATGCGCATGCTGTTCGCGATCGACGTGTTGCTGCGCCCCTCCGCCATCGCCTCGAGGACTTCGCGCTCTCGAGGGGTGAGACGACCGACCGGATCCGGTCCGGTACGCATCAGCTGCTGCACGACCCGAGGATCCAGGACCGTCCCTCCCTGGCTGACCTGCCGGACGGCTCCGGAGAGCTCCTCGAGCGAGGCGACTCTGTCCTTGAGGAGATAGCCGACTCCCCCCTCGCCGGCCCCGAGCAGTTCCCTCGCATAGACGCCCTCGACGTACTGGCTGAGCACGAGGATGCCGACCTCGGGGAGAGCCGCCCGCAGCGCCAGAGCCGCGCGGATCCCCTCGTCCCGGAACGACGGAGGCATCCGCACGTCCAGCACGGCTACCGTCGCTGCCGCAGCACGGGTGCGTGCCACCACCTCCTCGGCGTCCGCATACGCGCCGGCTGTCTCGAATCCGGCCTCGACGAACAGACGCACGAGCCCTTCGCGCAGCAGGATCGAGTCCTCGAAGAGGACCACCCGCAGCGGAGTCTGCTGATCGGTCACGCCCTTCAGACTAGGGCGCTGGCGCTCACCGCCTCGTCGGTCGGCCCGCGGCCGCCCCGCTCACGCGGAGACGGGGACCGTCACCGTCACGATGGTCGGGCCGCCGTCCGGGCTGTCGATGTGCATCGCGCCGCTCAGCCCCTGCACCCGCCGGGCGAGGCCCTCGAGTCCGCCTCCGGGGCGCGGGGCGGCACCGCCGTGACCGTCGTCCAGCACGGTGACGCGGACCACGGAGCCTTCGCGGACCGCGGTGACCGATGCGCTGTCCGCTCCCCCGTGCTTGACGGCGTTGGTCAGCAGCTCCGCGACCACGAAGTACAGATTGCGCGCGGCCTCGGGGCTCAGCGCCGCGGTGATGGCCGGTGCGACCTCGGCCCGCACCGGCAGCGCATTGGCAGCCGCGAGCCCGGCGATCGCTTCGGCGATCCCCCGGTCCTGCAGCAGCGGCGGCGCGACGCCGCCGGCCAGCGCCCGCAGCTCGTCCAGCGCAGCCTGCGCGTGCCCGCGCGACTCCTGTGCGAGCACGGCGACCGCCGCCGCATCGCCATCGACCGCGCGCCGTTCGAGCGCGGCGAGATCCATCTGCAGGCGCACCAGGCGCTGCTGCGGGCCGTCGTGCAGATCCCGCTCGAGCCGGCGCAGCCCCGCGTCCTCCGCCTGCACGGCCGCACCGCGGGACGCGTCAAGACCCTGGACCTGCGCCACCAGATCGTCGGACTCCCATCGTCCTGTCAGCGCGGCGGCGACCGTCCCGTGCAGGCGCACGAGGCCGCTGAGCACGAGCGGCAGCGTGCCCAGGAAGATCAGTCCTACGACCAGATACAGCATCGAGGCCCACAGATGCGGATCCGGAGACGAGTCGACCCCGCCGAAGATGTGTTGCACCGCCCACGGGACCCAGACCCGCTCGGCGTTTCCGTCGGGGATGAACGACGACCAGAACCAGTAGGTCGGGCCGCCGAGTGCCATCGAAACCCAGGTCGTGGCGACGGCGAACGCGACGATCGCGACGATCGGGCGCACGAGCAGGCTCGACAGCAGCGCCATCCAGTAGTGCGCGTTCCGCAGCGGCTGCGTCAGACGGGCCCAGAACCCGTTGCCCTTCGTGCCGCGGCGCCAATCCGGCGCGGAGATCACCGGATTGTCGGTCATCCGCAGCAGCGCCCTCTCCGCCTCGGCGAAGCCGCGGGCGATGTAAAGAGAGCCCACCAGGACAGGCACGCCGATCACCAGCACGAGGGACCCGATGCCGACGCCGAAGACCGCCCAGGTCACCCCCATCGCCAGGATCGCGAGAGGCACCGACAGCAGCACCAGGAAGAGCGCGTTGCCGGGCACAGCAGCCCACGCCCTGCCGTATCCGCGTCGGGGCGCAGGCGGCGGCGCCGGGAACCGCGAGTCGAGGGGGCGGGTCGCGGTGGTCATCGGGAGATCTCCTGGTCCATGCCTCTGGTGCGCTGATTCGCACCGGCTTCCACGATGCCCGTCCCGCGGGCGTCGGACCAGGGCGCCTGCTGCCGGATCCGCACGGGGGTTAACCCCCGTGCGTCACCCGTCCGCCGACCAGCGTCGCCGCCACGGGCATCGTGCGGAGCCCGTGCGCGTCGGCGGTCGCCGGATCGGCGCCGAGCAGCGCCAGATCCGCGGCAGCACCAGGGCGGATGCCGGCGTCACCGCCGGTCCCGCCGCGGGCGCTCGCGGCGAGGGCGGTCTGCAGGTCAACCCGCTCCTCGGGATGCCAGGGGGCGCGGTCATCGTCGGTGCGGAAGACGGCCGCCGAGATCGCGTGCCACGGATCCAGCGCAGCCACCGGCGCATCCGATCCGAAGCGCAGCGTCGCCCCCGCCCGGTGCAGCGAGGCCAGCGGATAGCCGATCGCGGTCTGCCCGGCCCAGAGCGCGTCCGCCGCGTCCCTGTCGTCGAGGGCGTGCTGCGGCTGCACGCTCGCGGCGACGCCGAGTCGCCCGAACCGCGCGAGATCGCCGTGGCGCACGAGCTGGGCATGCTCGATCGTGCCCTGGGCCCCGGTGGCGGCGAAGGCGTCCAGAGCTGCGGTGACCGCGAGGTCCCCGATCGCATGCAGGGCGATCTCGAGGCCCGCCCCGGTGGCTCGCAGCAGCAGCTCCTGCAGCTCGGCGGGCGGCACGGTGAGCACGCCGTGGTTGTGCGGATCGTCGGCATAGCCCTGGCTGCAGGCGGCGGTGCGCGTGCCCAGCGACCCGTCGGAGATGATCTTCAGCGGCCCTGCGTGCACGAGTCCGAGCGGGTCCTGATCCATCGCCTGACCCGTGTGCAGTCCCTCGGCGATCGCACGGTCGAGGTCGTGCGGATAGACGGCGAACTCGACGCGATGCATGTCGAAGCCGCGCGCGAGTCGTCGAGCCCAGGCCCCGGCGTTCCATGCCATGTCGAAATCCACCAGACCGACGACGCCGCGGCTCGCGGCTCGCCGGGCGGCCGCAGCGACCGCCTCGTCGGCGACCACCGGATCCGCGGCGTTCAGCCGGCGGGAGATCTCGAAGGCGTCCTCTTCGCGCAGCATCCCGTCCGCGGCGACGGGGAAGCCCTCCCGGCGGAAGGCGGCAGTGTTCAGCCACACGCTGTGCACGTCGGCGTTGATGAGGTAGGTCGGGATCTCACCCGTGTGCTCATCGAGCAGGGCCAGGGCAGGCCGGTCTGCCCAGCGCACGTCGCGGAAGCCGGATCCGACCCGGCGACCGTCGCCGAGCACGGACGCGAGCGACATGCGTGCGGCCGCCTCGACGGCGCTCGCGGTGCCGGCGAGGTCCTCCCGCTGCGCGGCGAGTGCCCATTGCACGGTGTGCACGTGGTGATCCCACAGGCCAGGGACGATCCACGCGCCGTCGCCGTCGAGCACCTCGCCCCGTAGCGGAAGGGCTCCGGTGGGGGCGATGTCGGCGATCCGGCCTTCTTCGAGCAGCACGTCCACCGGGCCGTCCACGGCCAGCAGCCGACGGTCCGCCGTGGCGATGCGCACAGCGCGGATCGCGTCGAGGTGCGCTCCGACGTCCGACGCCGTCATCGGGTGCCCGCCCGTGCGGCGAGGCGGGCGTCGTGCGCGCGCTGCATCTCGGCGGCCAGCAGCGGATTCGCGTAAGCGCCGTCGCCCTGCAGCTCGAGGATCACGTTCTCGATCACGTCGTCGGGCTTGTTCTGGCTGAGCTTGCGTTTGGCGGTGATGCGCGTCGGAGTGAGCCGGAAGCCGACGGTGCCCGCCTCGAGCCGGCGCACGAACGCCTCGTCGTTCGGCGGTGTCCAGATGCCGCGCGGGTCGGCGAGTCTGCCTTCGAAGTGGTCCACGAGATGACCGAGGACGCGGAGGTTCTCCTCGGTGTCGAGCAGCTCCGGGACGCCCGACAGATGCACCGCGACATAGTTCCACGTCGGCACGGCGGCCGCCGTGTCGACGTACCAACCGGGCGAGATGTATCCATGCGGACCCTGGAAGATCACCATCAGCTCCTGGGATCGGAGTCCCAGCACGATGTCGTCCGGACGGCCGACGTGCGCGACGATCGTGAGGTCGTCGCGGTCCGGATCGAGCAGCACCGCATAGTGCGACGCGGTCATGCCGTTCTCGTTTCGGCCCACCAGTGTCGCCCAGGGATTGGCGGCGATGATCCGCCGCAGTTCGGCGACATCCGTCATGGCGAAACTGGGGTTCTGGCGCATGGATTCAGCCTACGGTCGCCTGCCCTTCCAGAGCCTCAGCGACCGGGATCCGTCACGCCTGGCAGCGCGGGCACCAGTACAGCTTGCGGGCGCCGATCTCCTCGAGCACGATGTCGGTGCCGCACACACGGCAGGGCAGGCCCGTGCGGTGGTACACCCAGTGCCGGTCGTCTCGATGCGCCATCGCGGCGCGGTACTGGTCGGCCGTGAGGTCGTCCATGGTCATCATCTGGCCGGTCTCGACGCCGATCGCGAGCAGACGGACCCAGTCCCGCCAGAGCGCGCGCACGGTCTCCTCCGGCACGTCGCGGCCCGGAGTGTGCGGGTTCAGCCGGGCCCGGAACAGCAGCTCGGCGCGGTACACGTTGCCGATCCCGCTGACCACGGACTGGTCCATGAGCAGCAGAGCGATCGGCACCGCCCTGCGCCGCACAGCGGCGACGAAGCGCTCCTCGCCCTCGTCCACGTCGCCCACCAGCGGATCCGGTCCGAGCTTCGCGACCGTGGCGAGCATCTCGTGGGGCGTCTGCAGCACGCAGGCGGTGGGCCCGCGCAGATCGGCGCAGGTCGAGTCCGTCATCAGGCGCAGGCGCACCTGTCCGACCACGGGCGGCGGCCATTCGGCGCCCTCATCGGCGAGCCCCTTGGTGGCCTCGGACATGCGCACGTGCACACGCGTCTTCCGCGGGGCACCGATGGAGGCCAGCGAGTTCTCGCCCGCGTCGTCCAGGATCGGCGCCTCGTCCGCGATCGACGATGCGTCCAGATCGGTGCCGCGTTGATTCGTCTGGCCCATCCGCCCGTTCGCCGACGCGATCGTCGGATCCACGAGGATCTCGCCGGAGAAGTCCCAGGCCCCGTAGAGCCCCAGGTGCACGCGCAGCCACAGATCCCCCTCGGTCTCGAGGAACATCTGCTTGCCGACCGCCTGTACGCTCTCCACCGCACGACCGTCGAGCAGAGCGGCACCCTCCGCGAAACGGCCCTGCGGGCTCGATGCGAAGACGGGCTTGCCGACGAAGTTGCGGGCGAACTGCCGCGCGATCCGGTGGACGGAATGGCCCTCGGGCATCAGGCGCGCGGGTCCGGGAGCAGCGATCCGTCGCGCTCGAAGTCCGCGATCTGCGCGATCCGGCGCACGTGCCGCTCCTCGTTCGAGAACGGCGTGGCGATGAAGCGGTCGATGAAGCCGGCGACCTCGTCGAAGGTGTGCTGGCGCGCGCCGATCGCGATCACGTTCGCATCGTTGTGCTCGCGGGCGAGCTCCGCCGTCGCGATGCTCCACACCAAGGCCGCGCGGATGCCCTCGACCTTGTTCGCCGCGATCTGCTCGCCGTTGCCGGATCCGCCGAACACGACGCCGAGCGCCTCGACTCCCGCGCGCTGGTCGCGGATCGTCGCCTGCGCCGCGCGGATGCAGAACGCGGGGTAGTCGTCCAGTGCGTCGTACTCGACCGGTCCGTGGTCCACGACCTCATGACCCGCCTCGGCGAGATGGTGCTGCAGCTGCGTGGAGAACTCGAGACCGGCGTGATCGGTGGCGATGTGGATGCGCATGCCTCAATCCTACGGAGCGCCGCGACCACCACGGGGCGGCGTGACACGGCCGCCGGGCGCTGTCAGGGCGCGATGCCGGCCGCAGCCGGCTTGAACCCTGCGCGGATGTTCTCACAGCACCCCGGACGGCACACGTCGAACGCGGGACCGAGCGCGGTGACGTGCGCGCGATCCGCCGCCGGGCGCCCCTCCAGGCGCTCCTGGATGAGGTCGACGATGCCGGCGACGAAGGTGTCGGAGACCCCCGGGGTCGGCGTGCGGACGAAAGCGAGGCCCGCCTCGGCGGCCGCGTCCTTCGCCTCGGTGTCGAGATCCCAGAGCACCTCCATGTGGTCGCTCACGAAGCCGAGCGGGACCACGGCGACCGCGGTGCGACCGCGAGCGGGCAGCTCCTCGATCACGTCGCAGATGTCGGGCTCGAGCCACGGCTGCGAGGCGGGGCCGGAGCGCGACTGGTACACGAGCTCCCACGGCACGTCGGCGGCCGCGGGCAGCAGCTCGGCCACGCGGCTCATGACCCAGGCTGCGACCGCCTCGTGCTGGGCGGCGTACGCGCCGTCGGGGCCCCAGTCGACGTCGCGCGGGCCGGAACGCAGCGCATCGTCGGTCGGCACGCTGTGGGTGGTGAACAGGACCTGGATCGCCGAGGCGTCGACGCCGTCGGCCGTGAAGCCGACGATCGCGTTGCGCACGCCCTCCACGAAGGACGCGACGAATCCGGGGTGGTCGTAGAACGGGCGGATCTTGTCGATCGTCACCGTCTCACCGAGCTCCGTCTCCTCCAGCACGCGGGCGAAGTCCTCGCGGTACTGACGGCAGCTGGAGAAGGAGCTGTACGCGCTCGTGGCGAACGCGAGCAGCGTGGTGTCCCCGCTGTCGGCGGCCATGGTCACCGCGTCGGACAGGTACGGAGCCCAGTTGCGGTTGCCCCAGTACACCGGGAGGTCGATCCCGCGGCGGGTGAGCTCGGTCTCGAGCGCGGCCTTGAGCGCGCGGTTCTGCGCGTTGATCGGGCTCACGCCACCGAAGTGCCGGTAGTGATGCGCCACCTCTTCGAGCCGCTCATCCGGGATGCCGCGGCCTCGAGTGACGTTGCGCAGGAACGGGATCACGTCGTCCTGCCCCTCCGGGCCGCCGAATCCTGCGAGCAGGATGCCGTCATAGGCGACGGGCGTCTCCACGAACTCCGGCCCGCTCGCGGCGGGCGCGGAGGCGAAGGGAACGGTTGCTGCGGTCACGTTTCGAGCACTCACCCTTCCATCTTCCCCTGAGTTTCCTTTGCCACGGCCGTGCGCCGACTCGATGCCCTCCTGGAGGCGGCGGCACCCGCGAAAAACCGCAACACGCGCTCTGGCGTAGGCTGGGACGGTTGCCGCCGGCGCCAGCAGCGCGAATCTTGCGGCCGAACCCCTCACCCCCTGGGAGTCTGAGCAGTGCCTGGAGAGAACCTCACCCGCATCGAGGCGCAGGAGCGCCGCGCGATCGTCGACACCGAGTCGTACGAGATCGCGCTCGACCTGACCAAGGGCGCGGAGGTGTTCGGATCCCGCAGCGTCGTGCGCTTCACCGCCACCGAGGGGTCCTCGACCTTCATCGACCTCATCGCGCGCGAGGTGCGCGAGATCACCTTGAACGGCGAGCTGATCGACCCGACGACGGCCTACGCCGACTCGCGCATCGCGCTGGACGGCCTGGCGGGCTCGAACGTGCTCGTCGTCGACGCCGACTGCGAATACACCAACACCGGTGAGGGCCTGCACCGCTTCGTCGATCCTGTCGACGGCGAGGTCTACCTCTACTCGCAGTTCGAGGTGCCCGACTCCCGCCGCGTCTTCGCCGTGTTCGAGCAGCCCGACCTGAAGGCGACGTTCCAGTTCACCATCACCGCGCCCGCTGCGTGGAAGGTCGTCTCGAACTCCCCCACCCCCGAACCGATCCACCACGACGCGTCGAACGGATCCGGGTCCGACCAGAACGGCGCGGTCGCGACGTGGGGCTTCGAGCCCACCCCGCGGATCTCCTCGTACATCACGGCGATCATCGCGGGCCCGTACGAGGAGACCTTCTCCGAGCTGACCAGCGCCTCCGGCCGCGTGATCCCCCTCGGCGTCTACGGGCGCAAGAGCCTGTGGGAGCACCTCGACGCGGACTACATCTTCGACAAGACCCGCGAGGGCTTCGCCTACTACGAGGAGAAGTTCGGCGTCCCGTATCCGTTCGCGAAGTACGACCAGCTCTTCGTGCCGGAGTTCAACGCCGGCGCCATGGAGAACGCGGGCGCGGTGACCTTCACCGAGACCTACGTGTTCCGGAGCAAGGTGACCGACGCCGTCAAGGAGCGCCGCGTCGTCACGATCCTGCATGAACTCGCGCACATGTGGTTCGGCGACCTCGTCACCATGAAGTGGTGGAACGACCTCTGGCTGAACGAGTCGTTCGCCGAGTGGGCGTCGACCATCGCGACCGCCGAGGCCACCGAGTGGACCGAGGCGTGGACGACGTTCAACGCCATGGAGAAGACCTGGGCCTACCGTCAGGACCAGCTCCCCTCCACGCACCCGGTCGTCGCCGAGATCAACGACCTCGACGACGTGCAGGTGAACTTCGACGGCATCACGTACGCGAAGGGCGGATCCGTCCTCAAGCAGCTCGCCGCGTGGGTGGGCATCGAGGCGTTCTTCGCCGGCGTCTCCGAGTACTTCAAGAAGCACTCCTGGCAGAACACCGAGCTCAGCGACCTGCTCGTCGAGCTGGAGCGCACCAGCGGCCGCGACCTCACCGTCTGGTCGAAGAAGTGGCTGGAGACCGCGGGAGTGAACACGCTCGCGCCCGTCATCGCCGAGGCCGGGGACGGCACCATCTCGCGCTTCGCCGTGACGCAGACGGCTCCCGCCGACTACCCGACGATCCGCCCGCACCGCCTGGGCATCGGCTTCTACAACCTCGACGCGACGGGCGCTCTCGTGCGCACCCACCACGTCGAGGTGGACGTCGACGGTGACCGCACGGAGCTTCCCGAACTGCAGGGCCTGAAGCGCCCGGATCTGGTGCTGCTGAACGACGAAGACCTCGCCTACGCGAAGATCCGTCTCGACGAGCGCTCCCTCGCGACCGCCGTCGCACACCTCGCCGACATCAGCGACCCTCTCGCCCGCTCGCTCGTGTGGGGTGCCGCCTGGGACCAGACCCGCGACGCCGAGAGCGCCGCGAGCGACTACATCGACCTCGTGCTGGGCAACATCGGCCGCGAGACCGAGTCGACCACGGTGCGCACCACGCTCAGCCAGCTGCAGACCGCCGCCGCGCTGTACGTCACCCCGGAGCACCGTGAGGCCGCCCGCACCCGGGTCGCCGACGGCCTGTGGGCGCTCGCGCAGAGCGCGGAAGCCGCCTCCGACAGCCAGCTGCAGTTCGTGACGGCGTTCGCGAACTCGCTCACCACGCCCGAGCACGCCGACGTCGTGCGCCGCCTGCGCGACGGCGCACTCACCCTCGACGGCCTCACGATCGACACCGACCTGTCGTGGCAGCTGCTCGTCGGCCTCGCCACGGTCGGCGCCGTCGACGGGGCCGCGATCGATGCCGCGCTCGAGGGCGACAACACCGCCAAGGGCGCGGAGTTCGCCGCGCAGGCCCGCGCCGCGCTGCCCACGCCCGAGGACAAGCAGGCCGCGTGGTCCTCGCTCGTCGAGCACGACGACCTGTCCAACACGATCGTCCGCTCCGCCGCCCTCGGCTTCACCCACCCGGCCGGTGTCGCACTGCTCGAGCCGTTCGTCGCGCAGTACTTCGACGCCCTACTCCCGATCTGGGAAGGCCGCACGTTCCAGGTCGCGAACTACCTGATCGTGGGACTGTACCCGAAGGCGCTCGCGAACACCGCCCTGCGCGACGCGACCCGCGTCTGGCTCTCCGCCCACCAGGACGCCGCGCCCGCGCTGCGCCGCCTCGTGTTCGAAAACCTCGCGGACGTGGAGCGGGCGCTCGCCGCTCAGGCGCGCGATGAGGAGACCTTCGAATCGGCGGCCGCGCAGAGCTGACGCACGACCCGGAAGGGGCCGGAGGAGACTGCTCTCCTCCGGCCCCTTCGTCGCGTCCCGAGCGGACAACACCGGCTCCCGGCGCAGCGCCGCCGACGCTCAGAGCCCGCCAAGGGGCGCAGCCATAGGATCGTGAACGATGAATATCGTCTCCTTCGAGGATCAGGCCGCCAAGATCGCAGACCTGTGGACCCAGACGCTCGACGTCCTCGGCAAGATCGGCATGAAGGCGCTCTGGAGCGTCGTCACGATCGTCGTCTGCGTCCTCATCGCCTATGCGCTCCGCTTCGTGATCCGCCGCGTCGTCCGCCGGATCGTCGCCGGCGCCAAGTCCAAGGCCGAGGTCACCGACACAAGGGCGCTGGAGCGCTCCCCGCTCGCGGACATGCGGCTCGTACAGCGCACCAGGACCCTCGGCACCATCCTGCAGAACATCGTCAACGTGATCCTCGTGGTGGTCGCTGTCGTCCTGATCGTGAACATCATCGAGCCCACGCTGCTCGGGTCTCTGACGCTGCTCACCGCCGCCGTCGGCGCAGGCCTCGGTTTCGGTGCCCAGAACATCGTCAAAGATGTGCTGAACGGCATGTTCCTCGTCGCCGAGGACCAGGTCGGCATCGGAGATGTGGTCGACCTGGGCCTCGCGTCGGGTGTCGTCGAATACGTCAGCGTGCGGATCACCCAGGTGCGTGACGCGAACGGCACGCTCTGGTACGTCCGCAATGGCGAGATCACCCGGATCGGCAACATGTCGCAGGGATGGGCGCGCGCGATCATCGACCTCGGGGTGCCGGCGGATGCGGACGTCCCCGCGGTCGAGGACGCTCTGCTCGCCGCCGCCCAGGGGCTCGCGAAGGATCCGAAGTGGCGCACCCGCATCGTCGAGAAGCCCGAGATCTGGGGACTGGAGTCGATCGAGGGCGATGCTCTCGTGATCCGGGTCGTCATGAAGACCCGCACGAATGCGATGGACGACGTCGCCCGCGAGCTGCGGATGCGGCTGCGCGACGCCATGCTCGGCATGGAGCTGACCGTCCCCAGCATGGCCACGGTGCAGCTCGCCGGCCCCGAGGGTGCCCGCCGGGTGCACGGCGCGAACCCGCCGCGCACCCGCCCGAACCCGGTCGCGACGGCGCCCACGGTGCCGGAACGCGGATTCTGGCGCAAGAAGAAGACCGAGGGCGAGAAGCCCGCCACGGCCACGCCCCCACCGCGCACCAAACCGGCGCCGACCGCACCTGCGCCGACGAAGACCGAGAAGCCGAAGACGCCGCCTTCCGCCCCGCAGAGCCTGCCGCTCCCTCCGCTCCCCGATCCGCAGAGCCCGCAGGATCCGCAAACCCCCGGAGACGAACGATGAGTGAACCGGTGTCCTTCTACAACGAGGTCGGCGGCCACGCGACGTTCCAGCGCCTCGTCGAGGTGTTCTACCGCGAGGTCGCGCTCGACCCGGTCCTGAAGCCGATGTACCCGGAAGAGGATCTCGGCCCTGCGGCGGATCGCCTGCGCATGTTCCTGGAGCAGTACTGGGGCGGCCCCACGACCTACGGTGAGCAGCGTGGGCACCCGAGGCTGCGCATGCGTCACATGCCGTTCCACGTCGACCCGGACGCCCGCGACCGCTGGCTGCGCTGCATGCGCGCCGCCGTGGACGACGCCCGCCTCTCGCCGATCCACGAGGCGACGCTGTGGGACTATCTCGAGCGCGCCGCGCATGCGATGGTGAATACATTCGAGCCGAGCCGCACGACCACGACGGGCGCCCCGACCCCTGACGGGCGCCCCGTCCTCTAGCGGCGCCCACCGCACGTACACCGAGTTCGACGGAGATCTCATGACCGCGACCACGACCACTCACTCCACCGACGTCCTCGTCATCGGCTGGGGGCTGTCCGGCCTCGTCGCCGCCGCGGAGGCCACCGCCGCAGGCAGACGCGTGATCGTGGTGGATCAGGAGCCGCGGACGAACCTGGGCGGACAGGCGTGGTGGTCCTTCGGCGGGCTGTTCCTCGTCGACTCCCCCGAACAGCGCCGCATGGGCATCACGGACTCCTACGAGCTCGCCCGACAGGACTGGTTCGGCAACGCGGGCTTCGACCGCGACGAGGACGCCTGGCCGCGGCGCTGGGCAGAGGCGTATCTCCAGTTCGCGAGCGGCGAGAAGCGCGCATGGCTCCGGGAGCGCGGCGTGGGCTTCTTCCCGGTCGTGGGCTGGGCCGAGCGCGGAGGCTACGGCGCTCTCGGACCCGGCAACTCGGTCCCCCGCTTCCACATCACCTGGGGCACGGGCCCCGGCATCGTGGCGCCCTTCCAGGCCGCGCTCGAGCAGGCGGAGCGGACCGGGAGCCTGGTCGTGCTCCCACGGCACCGGGTCACCACGCTCACCGCCCGCGACGGCGTCGTCACGGGCGCACAGGGCGAGATCCTCGCATCGTCCGCCGCCGCCCGCGGCGTGCAGAGCGATCGTGAGCCGATCGGTGCCTTCGAGATCACCGCGAGCGCGACGATCGTGACCTCGGGCGGCATCGGCGGCAACCACGACCTCGTGCGCGCCGCATGGCCCGAACGGCTGGGCGCACCGCCGACCGACATGCTCACCGGCGTGCCCGCCTATGTGGACGGATCCATGCAGGCCGTATCGGCGGCGGCCGGGGCACGGCTCATCAACGGCGATCGGATGTGGCACTACGTCGAGGGCATCCGCAACTGGGATCCGGTCTGGCCCGGTCACGGCATCCGGATCCTCCCCGGCCCGTCTTCGCTGTGGCTGGACGCCACCGGCAGGCGCCTGCCCGTGCCGCTGTACCCCGGCTTCGACACGCTCGGGACCCTCGCGCACCTGCGCACCACCGGGTACGACCACTCCTGGTTCGTGACGACGCGGCAGATCGTGGAGAAGGAGTTCGCTCTCTCCGGCAGCGAGCAGAACCCCGACCTCACCGGCAAGGACATACCGCTGCTCGTGCGCTCCCGGCTCGCCAAGGGCCCCACGGACCCGGTGCAGGCGTTCCTCGAGCGGGGCGAGGACTTCGTCGTCGAGGACGACCTCGGCCGACTCATCGCACGCATGCAGGAGCTCCCGGGCGGAGACGCCCTGGACCCGGCGCGGGTTCGCGAGGAGGTCGTCGCGCGCGACCGCGAGATCGGCAACGACTTCACCAAGGACGCGCAGATCGCGATGCTGCGCTCAGCTCGTGCCTATCGCGGAGATCGGTTGATCCGCACGGCCTCGCCGCATCGACTGCAGGATCCGTCGGCTGGTCCGCTGATCGCCGTGCGGTTGCGGGTCATCACCCGCAAGTCTCTCGGCGGCATCGAGACGGACCTGGATGGCCGCGCACTGGAAGCCCACGGCACGACCGTGCCCGGACTTTATGCGGCCGGCGAGGCGAGCGGCTTCGGCGGCGGCGGCGTGCACGGCTATCGGGCGCTGGAGGGAACGTTCCTCGGCGGCTGCCTGTTCTCGGGACGCCAGGCGGGCCGCGCCGCGGCGCAGGCGGTCTGAGCACCGCCGAGCGCCCGGACCTCGCGCGGCGGGAGTGCCATGATCGCGGCATGGACGCGGAAGAGCTGCGAGCACGCCAGGCCCCGCTCAAGGAGCGCTACCGGCAGGCTCCGGACCTGGCGAGGGTGATCTCCGGCGCGACCGGCGACTATCGCGACCCCGGCATCACCGCGACGATCGACGGATGGTCGGGGCCGGTCCGCGCCGGACAGCACCCCGCGACCGGGGGCGACGGATCCGATGCGTGCTCGGCGGACCTCCTCATGCAGGCGCTGCTGGGCTGTGTCGGCGTGACGTTCCGCGCCGTCACCGCGGCGATGGGCGTGACCGTGCAGAACGTCAAACTCGCGGCGGAGTGCCGCTGGGACGCACGCGGCACGCTCGGTCTGGACCGTGAGGTGCCGGTCGGCGTCGGCGACGTCGCCGTCACGATCACGATCGACAGCGACGCCGACGAAGGACGCCTGGAACGGATCGCTGCGTCGACCGAGCGGTACTGCGTGGTCGGTCAGAGCCTCGCATCCCCTCCGACGATCACGGTCGTCCGGCGCTGACCGCCGCGGCGTGGACCCGGACGCGCCGCCCGACTCGTGCTGCGCCTCAGCCGGCGGCGCCGGTCGAGCGCACCGGCGTCAGCCCCACCGCGGCGGGCCCGCGGCTGAGCACGTGACCGCGCGCGAACGCGAGGCGCGTCCAGCGGCCGGAGGTGGTGATCGGCACCTGCTCGGCACCGGAGATGAAGCCGAAGGCATGCGCGGCGAACGCGACGCCGCGGGGCAGCCCGAGGAGGTCCTCGTCGGGCTCGCCCCAGATGGCGGCACGCAGCGCGCGGACCGCGTCCTCCCCTGCGCCGACCGGTGATCCGTGCGCGACGGCGGAGATGCCCCACTGCGCACGCTGCGCGATGACGTCGGCGCCGAGCGTCCCCGCCGTCGCCCAGCCGCTCCGGGGCGGTGCGACGCCGGCCCAGGAGGGGCTGCGGCCCGTGTCGGGAAGCGCGAGGGCGCGTGGATCCTGGGTGGTGGTGAGCTCGTCGATCACGATGTCGCACCGCAACTCGGGGTCGGCCCGGACGATCCGCATCGCGAGGATCGTCGGCGTCGCGTCGAACAGGGTCTGCGGCACGAGTGCCGCCGCCGTCATCGCGAGCACCCCTCCGTCGGCCTGTAGCCGGACCCCTTCATCGCCGGCGCGCGCGGCCCGGGAGACGAAGGTGAGCGCATCACGCGCAGTGTCGGCATCGGCGAGGATCAGCGGCGTGGGCACGCCCTCTAAACTAGCAACCGGCCGCGACCGGTCCCCCGGTGTGTCGCGGCGCGGAGAGGATCCCATGACGCCCGACGAGCACGCCCGCCGATCTGTCGAGATGCTGCTGGGGATCCTCGATCTCGACTCCTCGGACGCCCGCACCACCGAGGACATCTTCACCGGCGTCTCGCACCCGATGCCCACGGGGCGGATCTACGGCGGGCAAGTGCTCGGCCAGTCCCTCATCGCGGCGGAGCGGACGATGCCGGATGGCCGCGTCCCGCACTCCATGCACGGCTATTTCCTGCGCGCCGGGGACGCCTCCCAAGGCCTCACTTTCGCCGTGGACCGGATCCACGACGGCCGTTCCTTCTCGACGCGGCGGGCGCAGGCCTATCAGAACGGGGTGCCGATCTTCTCGATGATCGCATCGTTCCAGGACGAGAACCCGGGCATCGAGCACGCAGCGCCGATGCCCGACGGCATCCCGGATCCCGAAGACCTCGTCCCCGACGAGGAGCTGTCCGACGGGATCCATCCCCTGTCCAAGCGCATGCTCACCGATCGGCCGGTGGACATGCGTCATGTGGAGGGCCCGCTGTTCGGTGCGGCGGGCGCCGAGAAGTCCGCGCACCAGGCGGTGTGGATGCGCATGCGCGCGCCGTTCCCGGACGATCCTGCCCTGCACCGCGCGGCGCTGGCGTACCTCAGCGACATGTCGATCCAGGAATCGATCCTGCGCGCCCACGGGCTCAGCTGGAATGTGCCTGGCCTGAAGGTCGCGAGCCTGGACCACGCCATGTGGTGGCACCGCCCGGGGCGCGTCGACGACTGGCTGCTGTACGTGCAGGAGTCGCCGAACGCCCGCGGAGGCCGGGGCCTCGCCACAGGGCGGATCTACGATCGCGGTGGCGCATTGGTGGCCAGCGTCGCCCAGGAGATCACGATCCGGGTGCCGGAGGCCTGATCAGCCGGGCCCGTCGACGACGGCCCGGCCAGTCCGCGACCGCACTCAGCGGTGCGCGTAGACGATCGACGGTCCGGAGAACGGCGACCATGCCTCGCGCATCTCCGGGCCGATCCGAGTGGGACGACCGGTCGCTGCGTCCACGAGCACGATGATCGCCGTCGAGCGCGCGTACAGCACCCGCTCCTCGAACGCCGCGTCGTTGTACACCTCGTAGCAGACCTCGATGCTGGATCCGCCGAGCTTTCCGAACCACATCTGCACCTCGAGGGGATGACGCTGGTACGGCACGGGCGCGAGATACTCGATCTCCTGCCGGGCGACGAGCGTGATCACACCGGCGTCGAGCCCCGAGCTCAGTACGGCCGTGCTCGGGCCGTGCTCGCCCTCCCCCGGGCGCCAGAAAGCCCGCACCCGAGCTTCCTCGAGCAGCTTCAGCATCGAGGTGTTGTTGACGTGGTTGAAGGCGTCCAGGTCGCCCCAGCGCAGGTGGATCGGGATGTGCAGACGCTCCCCCGCCGCGGCCCCCTCGGGAGCCGCGGTCAGGGGAGCTTCCGCAGCGGTCCCTGAGGCCGTCGAAGGGTCAGTCACGCGTAAGCCTGCGGTGCGTGGAGCGGTGCGGGTTGGCCGCGTCGGCGCCGAGCCGCTCGATCTTGTTCGCCTCGTAGGACTCGAAGTTGCCCTCGAACCAGTACCACTGGTCGGGGTTCTCGTCGGTGCCCTCGTAGGCGAGGATGTGCGTCGCGATCCGGTCGAGGAACCACCGGTCGTGCGTGATCACCACGGCGCAGCCGGGGAACTCCAGCAGGGCGTTCTCCAGCGAGCCGAGGGTCTCGACGTCGAGATCGTTGGTCGGCTCGTCGAGCAGCAGCAGGTTGCCGCCCTCCTTGAGCGTGAGGGCGAGGTTCAGCCGGTTGCGCTCGCCACCGGAGAGCACGCCCGCCTTCTTCTGCTGGTCCGGGCCCTTGAAGCCGAACTTGGAGACATAGGCGCGCGACGGGATCTCGATCTTGCCGACCATCATGATGTCGAGGCCGTCGGAGACGACCTCCCACAGGGTCTTGTCGGGATCGATGTTCGCGCGGGACTGATCGACGTAGCTGATCTTCACCGTCTCGCCGACCTTGAGATCGCCGCCGTCCAGCGGCTCCAGGCCCACGATCGTCTTGAACAGCGTGGTCTTGCCGACGCCGTTCGGGCCGATCACGCCGACGATGCCGTTCGGCGGCAGGCTGAAGCTCAGACCGTCGATGAGCGAGCGATCGCCGAAGCCCTTCTGCAGCTTCTTCGCCTCGATCACGACGTTGCCCAGACGGGGACCCGCTGGGATCTGGATCTCCTCGAAATCGAGCTTCCTGGTCCGCTCGGCCTCCGTGGCCATCTCCTCGTACCGGGCCAGGCGTGCCTTCGACTTGGTCTGGCGGCCCTTGGCGCTCGACCGCACCCACTCCAGCTCGTCCTTGAGGCGCTTGGCGAGCTTGGCATCCTTCTTGCCCTGGATGTCGAGACGCTCCGCCTTCTTCTCCAGGTAGGTCGAGTAGTTGCCCTCGTAGCCGATCAGGCGACCCCGGTCGACCTCCGCGATCCACTCGGCCATGTTGTCGAGGAAGTACCGGTCGTGGGTGATCGCGATCACGGCTCCCTTGTAGGCCTGCAGGTGCTTCTCCAGCCACAGCACGCTCTCCGCGTCGAGGTGGTTGGTGGGCTCGTCGAGCAGGAGCAGATCCGGCTTCTGCAGCAGCAGCTTCGCGAGCGCGACGCGGCGCTTCTCGCCGCCGGAGAGCTTGGTGACCGACTCATCGGCCGGCGGGGTGCGCAGCGCATCCATGGCCTGCTCGAGCTGAGAGTCGAGGTCCCAGCCGTCCGCCGCGTCGATCTCCTCCTGCAGCACGCCCATCTCGGCGAGCAGAGTGTCGAAGTCGGCGTCGGGGTCCGCCATCTGCGCGGAGATCTCGTTGAAACGGTCGAGCTTGGCCTTGATCGCAACTCCCTCCTGAATGTTCTCCAGGACGGTCTTCGACTCGTCGAGCTCGGGCTCCTGCATCAGGATGCCGACGCTGAAGCCGGGGCTCAGTTTGGCCTCGCCGTTGGAGGGCGTGTCGAGCCCGGCCATGATCTTCAGGATGGTGGACTTTCCGGCGCCGTTGGGGCCGACCATGCCGATCTTCGCCCCGGGCAGGAACGCCATCGTGACGTCATCGAGGATGAGCTTGTCGCCGACCGCCTTGCGGGCGCGGACCATGGAGTAGATGTATTCGGCCACGAGGGCACTCCTTCTGTCGTGGTGACGACGATTGCGAAAGGCTGCGGGTCGCTCCCCGGGCCGTGCACCGCGGGATCGACACTCCAGCCTACCCGGGGCGGGTGCCCTTCCTCCCCGAGGAGATCTACGGTGCGACGGGCACGGTCCTGCCGATCAGGCAGCGACCGCCGTCCACCTGCGGCAGCACCGCAGTGACCGGATCCCCCGTGGACGGCCCGACCTGTCCGACCAGGCACCGATCCTTCCCCCACCGCACCGAGAACTGGATGCTCTCCGCCGGGTTGCCCACGGTCGACTCGTCCGCTGTGACCTCCATGTCGGCTCGGGCGAACCCCGCGGCGGCGAGCGCGTCGATGTACGCCGAGCCCGAGGCGCGGCGCTCCCCGGCCCAAACCTGCGCGACGATGGCGGCGAACACCGGAAGGTTGTCCTCGGCGGAACCGTCCGGGTGCAGCGCAGGCGGGGTGGAGGGCGACGCGGTCGTGCCGCTCGGGGTCGCGGTCGGCGTCGAGACAGGCGATGAGGACGGGACGGGGGAACCGTCCGAGCAGCCGCTCAGGATGAGCGTCGCGGCCATGGCCAAGAGCGCAAGGGGGCGGGTCACGGGAATTCGAACGACCACAGCCTGGGATCCACGCACTCCCAGAGTCTATGCGGCGCGCGTCGTCGACGATCCTGCCGGCCCGACCCCCGCTCGGTCCGATCAGTACGGCGTCTCCTGGCTTCCTGCACTCCCCCACGCGTCGGACGCCGGCGACTCCTGCGCGCCGGCACCGACGACCGCCAACGCCGATCCGTCGCGATCAGCCGCACCGTCCTCGCTGGCGGGCGTCGTCTGATGCGACATCCGGTGATAGACGCTGCGGCCGCGTCGCAGATCCGGTCCGATGCAATCGGCCTCGATCTCCACGCTGATCCGCTTGCCGTCCTTGCCCTCCCACTCACGCAGCTTCAGGCGCCCGACGACCACAACCGCGTCACCCTTGGTGAGCGAGGCCTCCGCGTTCTCCGCCAGGGCTCGGTACGCCCTGACCTCGAACCAGTTCGTCCCGGCGTCGATCCAACCGCCGGCGCCGTCCGGGCGGCGGTGGTTGGTGGCCATCCGGAAGGTCAGGGTGGGGATGCCGGTCGCGGTGGCCCCTCGTTCCGGGTCCGTCGCGACGTTTCCCAGCACCGTGATGGTGTCGGCCATGATGTTCTCCTCTGCTCTCGCGGAACCCGTTCGGGCCCCGATCCTGCAGGAAAGCGTGGCGCGCCGATCGTCCCTGTGGAGGCGGCTTCGCGCATCCGGTGAGCAACTGGTCGACGTGGCGTCCTGTGGAGGAGGATCGAGCGCGGTTCGGGTCAGTGCACGAACAGGAGCAGCGTCGCCACCGCGATGAACAACGCTCCGAAGACGATGTTGAGCGTGCGCTGGCCCCGCGCACTGGAGGTGAGCTGGCGGAAGCTCTGCGCCGTCGCGGCGAAGACGAACCACATCACGACCACGTCGATCACCACGGTCGTCCCGATGAGGATCAGATACTGCGGCCACGGATCGCGGTCGAGCCGGATGAACTGCGGCACGAACGCGAGGAAGAACACGATGGCCTTGGGGTTGAGCAGGTTCACCCAGAACCCACGGCGGAGCATGGGCCACCGCCCCTCGGGCGGTCGCAGTTGCTCGGGATCCGCGGCAGTCTCGGGAACGCGGGCGAGGATGAGCCGGATACCCAGGTACACGAGGTACGCCGCGCCGAGGTAGCGGATCGTCTCGAACAGCCACGGCACGCGCGCGACCAGAAGGCCCACGCCCGCGGCGACGATCGCCACGTGCACCACCAGCGCGAGCTGCTGCCCGATGATCCCCCAGATCGAGCGCCGCCATCCCTCGTTGAGCGAGTTGGTCATGGTGTTGATCGCGCCCGCGCCCGGCGTGAGGCTGATCACCACGCACGCCACCACCAGCGAGAGCCATACAGTCACGGTCACCAGCACAGTGTAGGGACTGTGCGCGCGACCCGGATCCCGGCTCTTTGCGCGAATGTCGGAGGCCGTCCTTATGTTCGAAACAGAAGGAGGAACCATGACCACGAACATCACCCCGGCACCGACCATTCGTTGGGCGACGCCTGTTCTCACCCGCTCCGTGGAGACGCTGCAGCCCGCCGGAGAGCGTCTCTGGCGCGTACTCGACGGCCGCGGGGCGATCCGCGGACACCTGCGGATCATGCCGCACGACCTCGGCCTGCGTTACCGCGCCGAGCGTCTGCACCTCCCGTCGGGCACGTTCCGCGTCGTCGGAGACTTCTGGAGCGCCGACGACGCCGTCGCCGCATTGCGCTTCTGACCTCCGCCACCTGGTGGGACCGGCGCCTCGCTCGTTTCTTGGCCAATCCTTAGGCCAGGCATCGGAACATGGATCCGGCGCACGCGAACGCGGATGCCGCCTCCGGTGTCGTCATCGCGAGGGACGCGACGAGAGAGATCCCACCATGACCGAGCTTCGACGCTCCCGTACCCGCCCGCTCACCGGTATCGAGCGCGCAGCGCAGCGCCCCCTGGTCTCGGTGATCGTCGCCGTCGTAGGCGCGGTGGCGGTCGTGGCACTCGGCTTCGCCATGAAGGCCACTCAGGCGGATCAGGGTCTGGTCGCGGCCTTGAACACGACGCACACCGGTGCGTGGGGCGCTTTCTCCAGCTTCGTGTACAAGGCGATCGAACCACTACCCGCCGTGGCGATCACGCTGGTGATCGCCGGAATCGTCTGGGCGGTGTCGCGCTCGCTGCGCATCGCGATCCTGTTCGGTCTCACCGTCGCGTTCACCTGGCTGCCCGTCGCGGCCGTCAAGATCCTCGTCGATCGCCCGCGGCCGGATGCGTCGCTCCTGGCTCACCCGTTCTCGCCTCTGCAGACCGACGGATCGTTCCCGAGCGGCCACACCGCCTACATCGTCGCCCTGGCGATCGCCTTCTGGTTCCTGCTCCGTGACACCCGGTACGCGCGGCTGCCGATCGTCCTGGGCATCATCGCGACGGTCGTGATCGGCCTCGCCGTGGTCAGCGACGGCCTGCACTTCCCCACCGACGTGCTCGGCTCGATCGCGTGGGCGCTGACCACGGCCGCTGCGGTCCGTTGGCTCATCGTCGACGTGATCGCGTCAAGAGTGCACCGCCGCGCCGTCCGCTGAGCACCGGGAAGAAGTGCCCCCGGCAGGATTCGAACCTGCGACCGACGGATTAGAAGGCCGTTGCTCTATCCACTGAGCTACGGAGGCGCCCGTCAAGGCTAGCGCGTCGGCGGCGCTCAGTAGGATGGCCGCATGGTTTCTTCGTCCGAGAACGATCGTCTGGTCTGGATCGACTGCGAGATGACGGGGCTCGATCTCGCCATCGATGAACTCGTGGAGATCGCGGTCGTGATCACCGACTTCGAGCTGCGCCTGGTGGATCCGGGGTTCCAGGTGGTCATCCGCGCGAGCGACGCCGCCCTGGCGCAGATGAACGACTTCGTGACGAACATGCATCGCACCTCCGGCCTGTACGAGGAGATCCCCGGCGGCGTGTCCCTCGCCGAGGCGCAGGCACAGACACTCGCCTACATCCGGCGGTTCGTGCCGCAGGAGCGCAAGGCTCCGCTGGCCGGGAACACGATCGGCACCGATCGCATGTTCCTCGCGAAGTACATGCCCGACGTCGACCAGTACCTGCATTACCGCAACGTCGACGTGTCGAGCATCAAGGAGCTGTCGCGCCGCTGGTACCCGCGGGTCTTCTTCCACGCCCCGGCGAAGGACGGCGGGCACCGCGCCCTCGCCGACATCCTGGAGTCCATCCGGGAGCTGGAGTACTACCGCCGAGCGGTGTTCATCGACCAGCCCGGACCGACCACCGAAGAGGTGCAGGCGACATCCGATGCCGTCGTGTCAGAGTTTGCCTCAAACCTGTAATACACTGGTCAGGTTGCCCGCTCAGGCAGGCACATGGTGGGTATAGCTCAGCTGGTAGAGCGCTGGCTTGTGGTGCCGGATGTCGCGGGTTCGAGTCCCGTTACTCACCCCATCGAAGAGGCCCGGATCCTTATGGATCCGGGCCTCTTCCGTTTCCATGGACCCCCGCGTCTTCGGCAGCTGCGTCACGGCTAGCATCGAACCATGGCCTCCTTCGTGCGCACCGCGACAGATGCGGACCTCGCAGAACTCGCCCGGATCGAGGACGAGGCCGACACCGTGTTCACCGCCCTGTTCGGCGCCGCGCTGGGCGGCGTCGCACCTTCTGGTGCAGCCCGCGCGTCCGAGCCGGGTTTCGTCCTCGTCGTCGCGGAACAGGAGGGCGGCGCGCCCGTAGGCTTCGTGCACGTGCTCGCGGAAGACGACCACGCGCACCTCGAGCAGCTCTCCGTGCTTCCGGCGCACGCGCGCCGCGGCCACGGACGCGAACTGGTCGAGGCTGCTCTCGACGAGGCCGCCGACCGCGGCTACCGCACCGTCACGCTGCGCACCTTCGCCGACGTGCCGTGGAACGCGCCGTTCTACGCGTCGCTCGGCTTCACGGAGACCGCCTCTCCTGACCAGCCGTTCTACCGCGCTCTGCTCGACACGGAACAGCGGATCGGCCTGAACGACCTCGGACGCCGCGTGCACATGACGATCGACCTCGCCGGTGGCATGGAGATGGATCCGGAGGCGTTCGAGGAGCTCGTCGCGGATGAGCTCGACCGCCTGCCCGACGAGATGGTCGAGGGCCTGGAGAACCTGGTCTTCGTCGTCGAGGATCGTCCGGAGGACGGCTCGCTCGACCTGCTCGGAATCTACGACGGCCTGGCTGTCACCGAGCGTGGGAACTACGGCATGGGCGAGCTCCCCGACCGCATCGTCGTGTACCGCGAACCCCATCTGGCCCAGTGCGGCGACGAGCAGGAGCTGCGCCACGAGGTGCGCACGACGCTGGTGCACGAGATCGCGCACTATTACGGGATCGACGATGCTCAGCTGCACGAGATGGGGTGGGCATGAGCGCGCCTCTCCTCACTCCCGCCGTCGATGAGCAACTCGACCTGCAGGCTGCACCTGCCGTGCCGTGGGAGCTCGTCGTCTGGGACGATCCGGTCAATCTCATGAGCTACGTGGTGCGGGTGTTCCGCACCTACTTCGGATATCCGAAGGACCACGCGACCCGCCTCATGCTCGCGGTGCACAACGAGGGACACGCGGTGGTCGCCGTCGGTCCGCGCGAGACCATGGAAGTGCACGCGCAGGCCATGCACGACTACGGGCTGTGGGCGACCGTGCGCCGGTCGGGAGAGTGAGCAGGATGACCGGATCCGGGATCCACCTGCCGATGCAGTCGATCGAGGCGCAGCATCTCGCTGAACTCGTCGAGCAGTTCCTCGAGCTGCTTCGCGACACCGAGATCGGCGAGGACGCGGCCTTGAACCGACTGACACCTGTCGTGTACCCGGAAGACGCGGACGCGTCGGCCGAGTTCGCCGATGCGACCAGTGCTGATCTGCTGGACCGCCGCGCCGCCGACGCACGCGTGGTGCAGGCAGGGCTGGTCGCACTCGGCGAAGGACCCGACGCGCCGCAGCAAGAGCTGTCGCTGGCCGGTTCCGAAGTCGACCCCTGGCTGCGCACGCTCGCGTCCCTGCGTCTCGTCATCGCCTCGCGGCTCGGCATCGAGGACGATCCCGCCCCCGACCCGGACGATCCCCGGCTCGGGGTGTACGAATGGCTGGGCTACCGGCTCGACCTGCTGGTGGACGCCGCGGACGAGCTCGACGGCGTCTGACCGGCTACGGAATCGAGACCACCAGCGTGGCGTACCCGATCGGGTCGTCTCGGCGGATGTGCGCGACCTCCTGCTTCGCCCAGCGTTCCCAGTGCGGGCGGAACAGCTCGCCGTCCCTGTCCAATGCCCGGCGCTTGCGGCTCGCCTCGGGAGATTCGACCCACACCCGTACGTCAGCGATCCGCGCGGCTCGCGGAGTGAGGGATCCGCAGCCCTCCAGGATCACTCCGCGCGAGGGGTCGACCGCATAACTCTCCGCATACTCTCCGGCCTCCCAGTCGTAGCGCTGCCACGTGCCGACGAGATCACGTCCGTGCGGACGCAGGATCTGCTCGTAAGCCCGCTCGGCGCCGGCGTCCATGCCGTCCCAGCCGGGATAGATCGAGTCCAGGGCGATCAGCTGCGGAGCGGTGCGCAGCGGCCAGTGCTCGGCCAGGAGGCGCGCGAGAGTGGACTTGCCCGCCCCGCTGCGCCCGTCCACGAGCACCACTGGGTTGGAGGCCTGCACGGCACGGACGGCGTCGGCGATGCGGGCGACCGCGACGCTCAGCGCGCGTGCGACCGGATCGTCACTTCTTGAGGGCACGGACGATGCGGGAGATCGCGCGTCCCGCAACCCAGACGAAGGGCACGGCGACGGCCAGTAGCGAGACCAGGTTCGGCTCGAATCGCAGCCCCTCCTCGCGGCGCACGTACACGCCGAGCGGGATCGCGATCCCGCCACCACCGCCGCCCTCGCCCTCGGCGCTGCCTTCAGCGCCGCCGGAGCCTCCGCCGAAGCCGGAGAAGGTGAGCGCGACCGGGGTGAACTGGGCGCCGTCCACCTCCTGGGGCTCGCCGTAGGCGCTCTTGACGCCGAAGGACGCGGAGTTCTTGCCAAGCTCGAGTGCGATGTGCGGCATGCGTCCACGCTAGCCCACGCCGGCGGCCTCGACCACCGGCCGCGTCCGCGTCGCGCTTGCGCACCGGCGCCTCGCCGGATCAGTCCAGACCGTGCGCGCGCGGATGCGGCGCAGACCCCCGTCCCGCACGCGCACCCAGGTGCCGCGCGCGGGTGACCATGCCGGATCCGAACTTCGCTTGCGCGCTGTCCAGCGCGTCCTCGATACGCCGCCACTCGGCATCGTCGTCCCACAGTCCGAGTGCACCGCCGGCGTTCGTGAGGCGCTCCGCTCGCACGCCGACCAGTCGCACCGGATCGCGCCTGTCGATCGCCTCGAACAGCGTGCGCGCGACCTCGCCGATGCGCTGACCCACGGACGTCGGCTCGGGAAGAGTCTGGGAGCGGCTCACCGTGGTGAAGTCGGAGAAGCGGATCTTGATCGCCACCGTGCCGGCCTCCCAGCCGGCTCGGCGCAGCCTCGCAGCGACCCGGTCTGCCAGCCGCAGCAGCTCGGAGCGCAGCGCCTCGTGATCGGAGACGTCGATGTCGAACGTCTCCTCATGCCCGACGCTCTTCTCCACGCGGTTCGTCTCGATGCTCCGCGGGTCCCGACCCTCGGCCAGTTCGCGCAGGCGCTGCGCGAGTGCGGGGCCGACCACCCGCTCGAGCGCCGACGCCGGAGTGGCGCGGATGTCGCGGATGAGTCGGATGCCGCGCGACTCCAGTGATTCCGCCGTCTTCGGTCCGACGCCCCACATCGCGCGCACCGGTTTGGTGGCGAGGAAGTCGAGGGTGTCGGCGGCGGCGACGACGAGCAGACCGTCGGGCTTGGCCATGGTCGAAGCCATCTTGGCGACGTGCTTGGTGGCGGCGACCCCCACGCTGCAGCTGATGCCGACTTCGTCCTGCACACGCTCGCGGATCATCGCGCCGATCCGCCCCGGGCTCCCCCAGAGGCGCCGCACACCGCGCACGTCGAGGAAGGCCTCGTCGATCGAGAGCGGTTCCACGAGCGGCGTGACCTGCTCGAAGATCGTCATGACCTGCTTCGACGCGTCACGGTACCTGGTGAAGTCCGGCGGCACGATCCGCGCGGTAGGGCACAGTCGGATCGCCTGCGAGACCGGCATTGCCGAGCGCACGCCGTAGCGACGCGCCTCGTAGGAGGCGCTGGAGACCACGGAGCGACCGTCGGGAGCACCGATGATCAGCGGGAGCCCGCGCAGGGTGGGATCGTGCAGGACCTCGACGGCAGCGTAGAACGCGTCCATATCGACGTGCAGGATCGCCGTCCCGCTGTCGTCGGCGTCGGGCGCGGAGACGATGCGCCCCGATCCGTCACCTCGTCCCATGGATCCATTCTCGCGGAGACCGCCGACATCGGATCCGCCCTCTTTGACCGGGCGGTCAATCAACGCGGTAGAATCGTGAGCGACCCCCTTTTCGGGAGCCATCTGACTGCAAGGAGGATGAGTTCGATGAAGAAGTGGACACGCTGGCAGGACTGGGTGGCGGTCGCCGCCGGTCTGGTCGCCGCTGTCGCGGGCATCTGGATGACACCCGCCATGGGCATGTCGATGACCATGATGCTTGTTCTGGGTGCGTTGATGATCGCTGCCGGGGTATGGAGCCTCGCAGCGCCCGGTCTCGTGTCGATGGAGTGGATCCTCGCCGCGATCGGAGCGCTGCTCTTCATCTCCCCATGGATCGGCTCCTACGCCGGAGATACAGGTCCCGCCTGGACCTCGTGGATCTGCGGAGCCGTCTGCGCGGTCGCGGGGCTCTGGGCGCTCGTGCCCGCCGAGAAGGCGCACCGTGCTTCGCACGGCGGCCCCACAGCGGCTCACGCGTGACCTGCGCGGCCGCACAGGGTGCGGGACGCTGGGAGGCCCCCGTCCCGCACCGTTCTGAGGAAGCATCATGACCGAGAGTCCCGATGCCGGCGACGCGCGCACCAGGATCCTCGACGCCGCCGAGACGCTTTTCGCGCGCCACGGCTTCGACGGCACATCCACCGCCCGGATCGCGCACGCCGCCGCGGTGCCCAAGGGCCTGCTCTTCTACTATTTCCCGACCAAGCCCGACATCCTCGCGGCGCTCATCGGTGAGCGACTGCGCACCACCGCCCTCGATGCGGCGCCGCTCGCGGTGCGGGGCGACCCCGTGCAGACGCTCATGAACGTGGGCGAGCGCGTTCTGCGCGACCGGGAGGCGTCGGATGTGCTGCGCGAGATCCTCTGGCACGAGTCCCACGTGCGCCCCGAGGTCGCCACTGCGCTCTCCCGCTACCGCCGAGCGCTGCACGATACGGTCGAGCGCGCGCTGGCCGCCTGCCTCCCCGCCGGTACGGATCACGGCGCGGTACGGGCCGCCGCCGACGCCTGGTCGGCGACGATCACAGCCAGGCCCCTCGAGGCCGGTGCCGAAGAGAGCCCCGATGAGCAGCGCCGCAGGCTGCACGAACCGGCCAGCCTGCGGGCGATCGCCCGCATCCTCGGCGCCGGTCTTCAGGCGGCGACGCTCAAGGGCGCCGCACTCTGAGTGCGGCGCCCTTGAGCCTGTACTGAGCCGTCGTCGCTATTGCGCGGCGCGCTCCAGGATGAGCTCGCGGACGCGTGCGGCGTCGGCCTGACCCTTCATTGCCTTCATGACGGCGCCGATGACGGCACCGGCGGCCTGGACCTTGCCGTCCTTGATCTTCGCCATCACGTCGGGCTGCGCGGCGAGGGCCTCGTCGATCGCGGCGATGAGTGCGCCGTCATCGGAGACCACGGCGAGCCCGCGCGCGTCGACGACCTGCTGCGGGGTGCCTTCGCCGGCGATGACGCCCTCGAGCACCTGTCGGGCCAGCTTGTCGGTCAGCGTGCCCGCGTCGACGAGCTGCTGCAGGGCGGCGACCGACGCCGGGTCGATCAGCGTTGCGGCGTCCACCTCGCGCTCGTTGGCGATGCGGCTGATCTCACCGGTCCACCACTTGCGCGCGGTGTCGGCGGTCGTGCCGGCGGCGATGGTCGCCTCGACCTCGTCGAGCAGCCCGGCGTTCACGACGCCCTGGAACTCGATGTCGCCGAAGCCCCAGTCCGCCTTGAGCCGGCGACGACGGGTGACGGGCTGTTCGGGCAGCGCCGCGCGCAGCTCCTCGACCAGATCGCGAGCCGGCCGGACGGGCAGCAGATCGGGCTCCGGGAAGTACCGGTAGTCGTCGGCATCCGACTTCGGACGACCGGGCGATGTCGTGCCGGTGTCCTCGTGCCAGTGCCGGGTCTCCTGTGTGATCGTTCCGCCGTCCGCGAGGATCGCGGCCTGACGCTGGATCTCGTAGCGCACGGCGCGCTCGACCGAGCGCATCGAGTTGACGTTCTTCGTCTCGGTGCGGGTGCCGAGTTTCTCCTGGCCGCGAGGGCGCAGGGAGACGTTCGCGTCGCAGCGCAGGTTGCCGCGCTCCAAGCGCGCCTCGGAGATGCCCAGCCCGCGCACGATGTCGCGGATCGTGGCCACGTACGCCTTGGCGATCTCCGGGGCGCGGTGCTCGGCGCCGAAGATCGGCTTGGTGACGATCTCGACGAGCGGAACGCCGGCGCGGTTGTAATCCACGAGCGAGTACTCCGCGCCCTGGATGCGACCGGTCGCGCCCCCCATGTGGGTGAGCTTGCCGGCGTCCTCCTCCATGTGCGCGCGCTCGATCGGGATCGTCACGAGCGTCCCGTCATCGAGCTCGACCTCGACGGACCCCTCGAACGCGATCGGCTCGTCGTACTGGGAGATCTGGTAGTTCTTGCCGAGGTCCGGATAGAAGTAGTTCTTCCGCGCGAACCGACAGGACTCGGCGATCGAGCACCCGAGCGCGAGGCCCAGGCTGATCGAGGAGCGCACGGCCGTCTCGTTCACGACCGGGAGCGATCCTGGGAGACCCAGATCCACCGGTGCGATGAGCGTGTTCGGCCCGGCGTCGTGGTTGCGCTCGTTCGCCGGGTTGGGGGCGTCGGAGAACATCTTGGTCTCGGTGTTGAGTTCGACGTGCACCTCGAAGCCGAGCACCGGCTCGAACAGTTCGAGCGCCTTGTCGAAGTCCATGAGCTTCACGGCGGCCATCAGCGGGTTCCTCCCAGAATCGGTGCGCGGTCGAGCAGCGGCCCGCCCCACGCGTCGACGAGCAGCGACTCCAGCGCGGCGCCGACCCGGTACAGGCGTGCGTCCTCGCGGGCGGGGGCGAGGAACTGGATGCCGACGGGCAGCCCGTCCTCCTCGGCCAGGCCCGACGGGATCGAGATGCCCGGGACGCCGGCGAGGTTCGCCGGGATCGTGGTGAGGTCGTTGAGGTACATCTGCAGCGGATCGCCGATCTTCTCGCCGAGCTTGAACGCCGTGGTGGGCGCGGAGGGCGTGGCGATGATGTCGACCTGCGCGAACGCCGCGTCGAAATCCTGCTGGATGAGGGTGCGCACCTTCTGCGCGCTGCCGTAGTACGCGTCGTAGTACCCGGCCGACAGCGCATAGGTGCCGAGGATGATGCGACGCTTGACCTCCGGGCCGAAGCCGACCTCGCGAGTGAGCGACATGACGTCCTCGACCGTGCCGCCGCCCTCGGGCGTGACACGCAGGCCGAAGCGGACCGAGTCGAACTTGGCCAGGTTGCTCGAGGCCTCGGCGGGGAGAATCAGGTAGTACGCGGCGACGCCGTACTCGAAGTGCGGGGCGGAGATCTCCACGATCTCCGCGCCCTGGGCCTCCATCAGCTTCAGTGCGGCGTGGAAGGATCCCGCGACGCCGGACTGAAAGCCGGAGTCGGGCAGCTCCTTCACGACGCCGACCTTCAAGCCCTTGAGCACCTGTCCGGTCGCGCCCTCGCGCGCGGCCGCGGCGAACGACGGCCAGGCGTCGGGGAGCGACGTGGAGTCCTTCGGGTCGTGACCGCCGATCACGTCGTGCAGCAGGCCCGCATCGAGAACGGTTCGAGCCACAGGACCGACCTGGTCCAGGCTCGAGGCGAGGGCGATCGCGCCGTAACGGCTGACGCCGCCGTAGGTCGGCTTGATGCCGACCGTTCCGGTGACGTGCGCGGGCTGGCGGATCGAGCCCCCGGTGTCGGACCCGAGCGCGATCGGCGCCTCGAACGCGGCCACGGCGGCAGCCGAGCCACCGCCCGAGCCGCCCGGGATCCGGTCGAGGTCCCACGGGTTGTGCGTGGCCCCGTAGGCGGAGAACTCCGTGGAGGAGCCCATCGCGAACTCGTCCATGTTGGTCTTCCCGATGCCGATGAGCCCGGCCGCCCGCGCACGGGCGACGACCGTCGCATCGAACGGCGACCGGTATCCCTCGAGGATCCGGGATCCGCTCGTGGACGGCTGGTCGGTCGTGACGAGCACGTCCTTGATGGCGAGCGGCACTCCGGCGAGTTCGCCCAGGTCCTCCCCCGCGGCGCGGCGGCGGTCGACGTCGGCCGCCGCGTCCAGCGCGTGCTCGTTGACGTGCAGGAAGGCGTGCACATCGCCGTCGACGGCAGCGATGCGGTCGAGGTGGGCCTGCGTCGCCTCGACGCTCGACACCTCTCCGGCGGCGAGCTTGGCACCGAGCTCGGCGGCGGTCCAGCGGATGATCTCGCTCACTGCTCCTCCCCCAGGATCGCGGTGACCCGGAAGCGGTCCCCGTCGGCGTCGGGCGCATTCTGCAGCGCCTGCGCGGTGGTGAGGGTCTGGCCCACGACGTCCTCGCGGAAGACGTTGTGCATCGCGATCGGGTGGCTCGTGGGCTCGACGTCGGGCGTCGCCACCTCCGACACCTTCGCGATGTTGTCGACGATGGCGTCCAGCTGACCGGTCAGCTGCGTCACCTCGTCGTCGGAGAGCTGGATGCGCGCGAGCACGCCGAGATGGCGTACGAGATCAGGGGTGATTTCAGACACCAGGACAGTCTAGCCAGCGGGCGTCGCCCGCCCCGCCGCGGCGGCGGGCCCCTGACGCACCCTGCCTCAGTCCTGCAGCACGAGGAAGAGTGCGGTGTCCCCGCACCGCACGACCCGCGTTCCCTCGCCGCCACCCGCCGACAGGGCGCTCTCGCGCAGGGCGGTGAGCGCACTCTGCACGTCCTGCCCCCGCAGCAGGGTCCCGGTCACACGGTGCGAGTCGCTCGAGGCGACCACCCGGCCCGATCCGTTCACGACCGTGCCGGTGCCGGCCGCCTCCCGCAGGATCGGCAGGATCACGCGCTCCAGCCGCGACACGTGCACGTCGATGCCGACCACACCGACCATCCGCCCGTCGTGCATGACGGGGGTCGTCACCGTGACCGTGTAGTCGTCGGTGCACAGGTAGTCGACGTAGGGGCCGGTGACGTGGCGCTCGCCGGTGCGCTCCGGCACCCGCCACCACTCCAGCTGGCGGTAGTCGCGGAACTGATCCGACTCCGGGTCGTTCACCGCCTCCAGACGTCGCACGCCGCCGCGATCGCCGCGATCGAGGCCGTGGATCTCGCGCAGCCACCATGCCAGATGCCAGGGCGCATCGGCGAGGAGCCCTGGGGTCGCGACGAAACCGGCCCCGGTGACGAGTCCTCCCGGCGCCTCCAGAGCCGGTCGTGCCAGGGCATCCATGAAGGGATCCAGCGCCGCGGCGGCGGGGGCAGTGCCCTGCACCGCGAAACCGTGGAACTCGTCCTGAACGGCGGTGCGCCATCCTTCCACGAGCGCGAACAGGGGCGCGAACGTGCCTTCGATGCGCTCGGCGATGCGTGCGTCATACTCGGCGACAGTGCCGGTCATCTCGCGCTCCTTCTTCGTGTGTTCCGGTGTCACGCCCGCGCGGGCGTGGTGGTCTCTGCCGCGGCTTCCAGCCGAGACTTCTCGTCCAGCAGCCATTCGACGCCACTGGCGATGCGACGCACCGCGATCGCCCTGGCCCCCTCGGTGTCGGCGGCGCCGATGGCATCGAGTTCAGCACGTCGGGCGGCGCGGCTGCGGATCCGATTGTCCTCCTCGCGCAGGCCCAACCAGATCAGCGAACCGATCTCGGCCTGCAGACGGAGCTCTTCACGCACGAGTCTCGGCGATTGACTGAGGGCCGCGACCTCGAGCTGGAACCGGGCGACGGCGCGGCGCGCGGCGCCCATCGTGGAGAGGTCCTCGTGCTCCTCGAGCTCGCGCAGTCCCTGCACGTCGTCGTCACCGGCACGGTCGGCGGCGAGTTCCGCGGCCATGCCCGCGATCGCGGCATAGTGCGTGGACGCGTCCCGCAGCTCGACTCGACTGATCGCCCTGATGCGCTCATCGGTGAAGCGACGCGCGGTGTCCGGGTCGAAGGTGACGAAGCTCCCGCCGTCGCGACCGCGCCTGGTCTCGATCAAGCCGGCATCGCGCAGCGCTTCCAGTGCCTCACGGGCGGTGACGACGGCGACGCCGAGCCGGCGCCCCAGCTGCGACTCGCTCGGCAGCCGCTCTCCGTCGTGCAGCACGCCTGACGTGATCGCGTCCTGCAGGCGGCGCTCCACGATCTCGGCCCGACCGATGTCCGACAGCGGCGCGAAGACGGCCGACCGCGCGGGGTCCACACCTGCCGACACCTGTGCCACGCCGCTCTCCTTCCAGGCTCCTGACACGACGGTAACACGGGTGTTGACAAAATCCTCTGTTCCCATATGATTCCATTCATCTACTAACAGAGGATTAGTCCTCGCATCGAAGGAGATGTGATGGCGGACAAGCCCGTCGCGATCAGACTCACCGGACTCACCCGTTCATTCGGATCCGTCACTGCCGTCGACGGCGTGGATCTGGAGATCGCCGAAGGAGAGTTCTTCTCCATGCTCGGACCGTCCGGATCCGGCAAGACCACCGTGCTGCGCCTCATCGCCGGTTTCGAGCAGCCCACGGAGGGAACCGTGGAGTTGTTCGGGGAGGACGTGACGGCCAAGGCGCCGTTCGACCGGGACGTGAACACGGTGTTCCAGGACTACGCGCTGTTCCCGCACATGACCGTGCTCGACAACGTCGCCTATGGCCTGCGGGTGCGCGGCATGCGCACCAAGGAACGTCGCGAGCGCGCGCGAAAAGCGCTCGCCAGCGTGCGCCTCGAGCACGTCGCGGATCGCAAGCCCAGCCAGCTCTCCGGCGGACAACGGCAGCGCGTCGCGCTCGCCCGCGCCACGGTCGTCGAGCCGAAGGTGCTGCTGCTGGACGAGCCGCTGGGCGCGCTGGATCTGAAGCTGCGCGAGCAGATGCAGGTCGAGCTGAAGCAGATCCAGCGCGATCTCGGCATCACGTTCATCTTCGTCACCCATGACCAGGAGGAGGCGCTGACGCTGTCGGACCGCATCGCGGTCTTCAGCGCGGGGCGGATCGAGCAGCTGGGCACGCCGTTCGAGCTCTACGAGAAGCCCGTCTCGCGATTCGTCGCCGACTTCGTGGGCACCTCGAATCTGTTCGACGACGTGACGAGCGAGCTCGTGCTCGGCCGCACCGGTCACCATTCGCTGCGCCCCGAGAAGCTCGCGGTCTCCCCTGCCCCTTCTGTCGAGCCCGGCTACCGCTCCGCTCCGGGCGTCCTCGCGGAGGCCATCTATCTCGGCTCCGGCGTGCGCCTCGTGGTCGACCTCGATCAGGGCCCCCGGGTCACGGTCCTGGAGCAGAACGTCGGCGGGCGCGCGCACGGCGCCCACGGCGACCGGGTCTTCGTCTCCTGGCGCGACGTGGATCTCGTCGCTCTCGACAACGCCCCGGCCGCGGAGCAGAACGAGACTCCCTCCCGCACCATCCGCACGGCCGGCGCCCGCTGACCGGCATCTCTCGCACCCCGCACGCAGAAGAACGAAGGAGTATCCCATGCGAAAGAACACGCTCAAAGCCCTCGTGGCCATCGGCCTCTCCACGGCCGTCATCGCCGCCCTGTCCGGCTGCGGCACGGCTGGGTCCGGTGGCGGTGCCGCCGCCGGGCCGGTCGACAAGCTCGGCAAGACCGAAGGCGCGGTCAAGATCCTGACGTGGCCGGGCTACGTGGAGGACGGCTCGAACGATCCGAACGTCGACTGGGTCTCCGATTTCACCAAGGCCACCGGCTGCAAGGTCGAGGCGAAGACCTTCGGTACGTCCGACGAGGCGCTGAACCTCATGAAGACCGGCGACTACGACGTGGTGTCCGCATCCGGTGATGCCTCGCTGCGTCTCATCGCCTCGGGCGACGTGGCAGAGGTCAACACGAAGCTGCTGAAGAACTACGACGGCATCTTCCCGTTCCTCAAGGATCGCGCCTGGAACACCGTCGACGGAAAGCACTACGGCGTCCCGCACGGCTACGGCGCCAACCTGCTGCTGTACAACACCGACACGTTCCCGACCGCACCCACCTCCTGGGATGTCGTCTTCGACAAGGCCTCGGAGCACAAGGGCAAGATCACCGCCTACGACTCCCCGATCTACATCGCCGACGCCGCGGTCTACCTCATGGCGCACAAGCCCGAGCTCAAGATCACGAACCCCTACGCGCTGGACCAGAAGCAGTTCGATGCGGCGGTCTCCCTGCTCAAGGAGCAGCGGCCGAACATCAGCGAGTACTGGGGCGACTACCTCAAGGAGGTCCAGTCGTTCCAGTCCGGCGACAGCGTCGCCGGCACCACCTGGCAGGTGATCCAGAACACGCTCGAGGGCGAGGGCGCCAAGACCGCCGTCGTGCTGCCCGAGGAGGGCGCGACCGGCTGGAGCGATACCTGGATGATCTCCTCCAAGGCGAAGAACCCGAACTGCGCGTACGCCTGGCTGGACTACATCTCCAGCCCGAAGGCGAACGCGGCGGCCACCGCCTACTTCGGCGAGGCCCCCTCGAGCGACAAGGCCTGCGACTTCCGCGACGACTGCGCGTCGTATCACGCGGGCGACGCGGACTACGCCAAGAAGATCTGGTACTGGACCACCCCCATCGCGAAGTGCCTGGACGGCCGCACCGACGTGAAGTGCATCGACTACGCCGGCTGGACCACAGCCTGGCAGCAGATCCGGAACTGATCGGATCCGGTCGCCCGGGGCATTGCGCTCCGGGCGACCGGGCCGGGATTCGAAAGGCCGTCATGAGCACCATCGCACCGGCGAAGACACCGCCGCGCACACCGATCCCGTTCCCGCGCCGCACTGCGGCGCGACGTGGATCCGTCTACCTCTCCGCGCATCCGCGCGCTCGGCTCGCCCTCCTGCTGTCCGCCCCGCTGTTCTGGCTGGGAGCGGTGTACGTCGTCGCATTGGCGCTGCTGCTGGTCACCGCGTTCTGGACCACCGACACGTACACGGGGCAGATCCGCACCGAGTTCACCCTCGACAACGTGGTGACGGTCGTCACCGACGCGTTCTACCAGGGCATCACGCTGCGCACAGTGGGGATCGCCCTCGCCGTCACCGCGATCGACGTGGCCCTCGCGCTGCCGATCGCCTACTTCATGGCGATGGTCGCCTCCCCGGCCTTGCAGCGCACCCTCGTGGTGCTGGTGCTGACCCCGCTGTGGGCGTCATATCTCGTGAAGGCGTTCGCCTGGCGCTCCGTGCTCTCCAGCGACGGCATCCTGGACTGGCTGCTGCGACCGCTCGGCGGGCATACGCCCGGATACGGCATCGCCGCGACGATCATCACGCTGTCGTACCTGTGGCTGCCGTACGTGATCCTCCCGATCTACGCCGGACTGGAGCGGGTGCCGAGCTCTCTGCTCGAGGCCTCCGGCGACCTGGGCGGACGGAGCTGGGCGACCCTGCGTCTGGTCGTGTGGCCGATGGCGCTGCCCGCGATCATCGCCGGCACCATCTTCAGCTTCTCGCTGTCGCTGGGCGACTACATCACGATCGGCATCGTCGGCGGGGGCGCCCAGATGCTCGGCACGCTCGTCTACCAGGACATCGGCGCGGCGAACAACCTGCCGCTCGCGAGCGCGATCGCACTCATCCCGATCGTCATCATCTTCGGCTACCTGTTCCTCGTGCGCCGCACCGGCGCCCTGGACAACCTGTAGGAGTCACCGTGCGCATCTCCCTCGGAACCAGGGTCGCTCTCGGCATCATCACCGCCGTGATCCTCGCGGTCGTGTACGTGCCGCTGGTGGTCGTGCTGATCAACTCGTTCTCGACGTCGTCCTCGCTCACCTGGCCGCCACCCGGCCTCACGCTGGAGTGGTGGGGCCGGGCGTTCCGCAGCGACGGCGCGCTCGAAGCCGTCGGCACCAGCGCGCTCGTCGCGCTGATCTCCTCGGCCCTCGCGCTCGTCCTCGGTACGATGCTGTCGTTCGCGCTGCAGCGGTTCTCGTTCTTCGGCCGCACGACGGTGAACCTCCTCGTGATCCTGCCGATCGCACTGCCGGGCATCATCACCGGCATCGCGCTGAACAACCTGTTCCGCACGATCCTCGGGGTGCCGCTGTCGATCTGGACCGTGATCATCGCGCACACCACGTTCTGCATCGTCACCGTGTTCAACAACGCCGTGGCCAGACTGCGGCGCATGGGCACCTCGTTCGAGGAGGCCTCGGCCGATCTCGGCGCCGGAATCTGGACGACGTTCCGCCTGGTCACCTTCCCGCAGCTGCGCTCCGCCCTGCTCACCGGCGGCCTGCTCGCCTTCGCGCTATCGTTCGACGAGATCGTGGTGACCACGTTCACCGCCGGATCCGGGGTGCGCACCCTGCCGATGTTCATCATCGACAACGTCGCCCGCCCCAACCAGGCTCCAATCGTGTCCGTGATCGCGGTGGTGCTGATCGTCGTCTCGATCGTGCCGATCGCCCTGGCACAGAAACTCTCCGGCAGCGAGCAGCAACGCCGGTGAGACGTCCCGGGCGGCGCGGAGGGGGTTGCGCCGCCCGGGATCGTGCATCCTCCAGGGGCGGCATAGGCTGAGCGCGTGACGACGTTCGTTCCTCCGCGCCCATGGACCGCCAGCTACGCCGAGGGGGTGCCGGAGGACCCCGCGGAGGTATCCGGATCCCTCGTCGACATCGTGGAGGCATCCGCGCGCGACTACCCGGATGCACCCGCGCTGCAGTTCTTCGGCCGCACCACCTCCTATCGCGACCTGCAGTCCTCCATCGAGCGCGCGGCGTCGGGCCTGAAGGCGCTCGGCGTCAAGGCCGGAGATCCGGTCGCGATCGTGCTGCCGAACTGCCCGCAGCACATCGTCGCGTTCTATGCGGTGCTGCGCCTGGGCGCCGTCGTCGTCGAGCACAACCCGCTGTACACGCCCCGCGAGCTGCGCAAGCAGTTCGAGGACCATGGCGCGAAGCACGCGATCGTCTGGAACAAGGTCGTCGCGTCCGTCCAGGAGTTCCCCTCGGACCTCGCCATGACGAACCTCATCTCGGTCGATGTGACGCGCGCGATGCCTGCCCTCACCCGCTTCGCACTGCGGCTGCCGATCGCCAAGGCTCGCGAGTCTCGCGACGCCCTCACATCCAAGGTTCGCGGCACGGGGACGTGGGAGTCGGTGGTCGGGTACGCCCCGCTCCCCACCACGCATGCGCGCCCTGCGACCGACGACCTCGCCATCATCCAGTACACGTCGGGTACCACCGGGACGCCGAAGGGCGCCTCCCTGACGCACCGCAACCTGCTCGCCAACGCCGCACAGGCGCAGGCCTGGGTGCCGTCGATCACGCGCGGCGACGGCTGCGTCGTCTACGCGGTCCTGCCGATGTTCCACGCCTACGGGCTGACGCTGTGCCTCACGTTCGCGATGTCGATGGGCGCGCGGCTGGTCCTGTTCCCGAAGTTCGATCCGGATCTGGTGCTCGACGTGGTGAAGAAGCACCCGGCGACGTTCCTTCCGCTCGTGCCGCCCATTGCGGACCGCCTGTTGAAGGCGGCCACCGAGAAAGGCGTGTCGCTCGCGGGCATCGAGGTCGCGATCTCGGGTGCGATGGCGCTGCCGCACGAGCTCGTCGTGCCGTTCGAACAGGCCACGGACGGCTACCTCGTCGAGGGCTACGGCCTCAGCGAGTGCTCCCCCGTGCTGATGGCGAACCCCGTCGCGGACAACCGCGTGCCCGGCACCGTGGGGCTTCCCCTGCCCGGCACCGAGTGCCGCGTGGTCGATCCCGATCAGCCGTCGAACGATGTCGAGCCGGGGCAGCCCGGGGAGCTGATCGTCCGCGGGCCGCAGGTGTTCTCCGGCTACTACGGAAAGCCGGAGGAGACCGAGGCCGTGTTCGTCGATGGCTGGTTCCGCACCGGCGACATCGTCACGATCGACGAGGGCGGGTTCGTGCGCATCGTCGATCGGATCAAGGAGCTCATCATCACCGGCGGCTTCAACGTCGCCCCCACCGAGGTGGAGGGCGCGCTGCGCCAGCACCCCGATGTCGTGGATGCCGCGGTGGTGGGACTTCCCAACGAGCACTCCGGCGAGGAGGTCGTCGCGGCGATCGTCGTGGATCCGGGCACGGACGTCGACGTGGAGGCGGTCCGCGAGTTCGCCCGCGGGATCCTCACGCCGTACAAGGTGCCGCGCCGCATCTTCGTGGTCGACGAACTGCCGAAGTCACTGATCGGCAAGGTGCTGCGGCGCCAGGTCAAGGAGCGGCTGATCGCGCTGAGCACCGGCGTGTGAGCGTGCCGGACGCCGCGCTTCCGGGGGAGGATACGCGCACGACGATCAGTGTGGTGATCCCCTGCCGTGATGACGCGCCCTTCCTCGCACGCTGTCTCCGCGCTCTGACCGCGCAGACACGGCCCGCGGACGAGATCATCGTGGTCGACAACGGCAGCTCCGACGATTCGGGCCGCATCGCCGCCGCCGCCGGCGCCACGGTCATCTCCGAGCCCGTCATCGGGATCCCGCGTGCCGCGGCGGCCGGCTACGACGCGGCTCGCCACGAGGTGATCGCCCGGCTGGACGCGGACTCGGTGCCGGGCCAGGACTGGCTGGCCCGCATCGAACGGGGCATGGCGAGCCACGACGTCGACTTCATCACCGGCACGGCGCACTTCTACGGCGGCAACCCGGCCATCCGCTGGATCGGCCGCCACCTCTACATCGGCGCCATGTACGTCGTGCTCACCCCGCTTCTCGGGCATGCACCGCTGTTCGGCTCCAATATGGCGATGCGTGCGACGGCCTGGCACGAGCTGTCCGCAGGATTCCACCGCTCGGAAGACCGGATCCACGACGACCTCGACCTCTCGCTGCACATCCGGCCCGGCATGAGAGTGCTGCACGACACGGACCTTGTGGTGCTGGTCTCCGCGCGCCCCTTCGAGAACTGGCGCTCCCTGCGTCGGCGCCTGGACCGGGTGCTGCCGACCATGCGCCTGCATTGGCCACAAGAGGCGCCCTGGCATCGCCTTCCCGCCCGGCGCCGGGCGCGGAAGGCCGACGTTCACTCCTCGATACGGGAGTAGAGCGAGAGCAGGTCGGCGCACAGCTGGTGCGGCGTGGTCTCGCACGGGCTGTGCCCGGTGTCGTAGACGTGAAGCTCGGCGCCGATATCGCTCGCATAACGCTCATGCGCCGCGACCGGCCACAGGTCGTGGGTGCCGGTGGCCACGAGCTTCGGCATCGGCAGGGCGCGGACCGCGGCGCGCAGGTCGAGTGCCCGCATCATCAGCCCCACCATGTCGTCCACGCTGCTGCGCCGGGTGAAGGCGAACCGGGAGCGCACGAAGGCGAGCCGGCCGGGACGAACCCGGTTCAGATTCCACCGCACCCCCCAGATCAGCAGCGCCGCCCCGGTCCGAGGGCCGGCCAGCCCCGCGATCGGCCCCAGCACCTTCATGCTGCGGAAGACGTTCCCGGTGGCCGGCGGCGTGGTCAGCAGCGCCAGGGATCGCACCAATTCGGGGTGACGCACCGCGACGCGCTGCGCGAGCATGCCGCCGAAGGAATAGCCCAGCAGGTGCGCAGGTCTGCCGTCTCGGAGGAAGGCCACCAGGTCGCGGTCGAACAGCTCGTCGGTGTAGGGCTCCCCCGCCGGCGGGCCCGCCGCAGCGGACCCGTATTGTCCCGCCAGATCGAAGGACTCCACCCGGTAGCCCGCGGCGGCGAGATCGGGGAGCATGAGGGCGAAGTCCTCCTTCGAGCCCGTGGCACCGGGCACCAATACGATGCGCCCGCGCGCCGGCTCACCGAAGGCGACCGCGGCCAGCGAACCGCTCGGCGCAGCGAAGGATGAGACTACGGCGCCCGGGGGCGGCACTGACCAGTCGATGTCCTCCAGGCGGGCGTCGCGCTCGATCGCCTCGGCACGGTCGGCGGGGGCAGCGGACGCGGTCATGATCCGACGGTATCGCCCCATTCGTGGTTCCGATGGAGCCGGCATCGCACGACGCCAGGCGCTGCCCAGGCGCAGGGACTATCGTTGGCGGGTGACTGCTGACGATATCGCCGCTACCGAGCCCGCCCCCGAGACGCCGTCCGAGGCTCCTGAGACTCCCGGCTTCGAGGAGCTGGGGGTCACCGGACCCGTCCTCGCCGCCGTCAAGGCGCTCGGCTACGAGACGCCGTCGGCCATCCAGCGCGAGACGATTCCGCTGCTGCTCGGCGGCCGCGACGTGCTGGGCACGGCGCAGACGGGAACGGGCAAGACCGCAGCGTTCGCTCTGCCGATCCTGGAGAACCTGGACCTGCAGCAGAAGAAGCCTCAGGCGCTGGTGCTCGCCCCGACCCGCGAGCTCGCTCTGCAGGTTGCCGAGGCGTTCGAGTCCTATGCCGCGAAGATCCCCGGCGTGCACCTGCTGCCTGTTTACGGCGGTCAGGGCTATGGCGTGCAGCTGTCGGCGCTGCGCCGAGGCGTGCACATCGTCGTGGGTACGCCAGGACGCATCATGGACCACCTCGCCAAGGGCACCCTCGACCTGTCGGAGCTGAAGAACCTGGTGCTCGATGAGGCCGACGAGATGCTGAAGATGGGCTTCGCCGAGGATGTCGAGCAGATCCTCGCGCAGACACCCGACACCAAGCAGGTGGCACTGTTCTCGGCGACCATGCCCGCCACGATCCGCCGCCTCGCGCAGCAGTACCTGCACGATCCGGCGGAGATCTCGGTCAAGGGCAAGACCACGACCAACGCGAACATCACGCAGCGCTATCTCGTCGTGTCGTATGCGCAGAAAGTCGACGCGCTCACCCGGATCCTCGAGGTGGAGAACTTCGAGGGCATGATCGTCTTCGTCCGCACCAAGAACGAGACCGAGACGCTCGCCGAGAAGCTCCGCGCACGCGGATACTCCGCCGCCGCGATCAACGGCGACATCCCGCAGCCTCAGCGCGAGCGCACCGTCGGCCAGCTCAAGGACGGCAAGCTCGACATCCTCGTCGCCACCGACGTCGCCGCCCGAGGTCTCGACGTCGAGCGGATCAGCCACGTCGTGAACTTCGACATCCCGACCGACACCGAGTCCTACGTGCACCGCATCGGCCGCACGGGTCGCGCGGGCCGCTCCGGCGACGCGATCAGCTTCATCACGCCGCGCGAGCGCTACCTGCTCAAGCACATCGAGCGCGCCACACGCCAGCAGCCCACGCAGATGCAGCTGCCCACGACGGAGGACGTGAACAGCACGCGTCTCGCGCGCTTCGACGACGCGATCACCGCGGCGCTCGAGGAGACGAGCCGCATCGAGGGCTTCCGCGACATCATCGCCCATTACGTGCGCAACCACGACGTGCCGGAGGCCGATGTGGCCGCGGCGCTCGCGGTCGTCGCGCAGGGCGCGACCCCGCTGCTGCTGGACCCGGCGACCGACGCGCTGTCGGCCGCTGTGGCTGCCGACAACCGTCCGCAGCGCGAGCGCACGGAGCGCACGGGTGGACGCGACTCCCGGGAACGTGACGATCGCGGCGCCCGTCCGGAACGGCGAAGCCGTGGCGACTACACGCCGTACCGGATCGAGGTCGGCCGCCGTCACCGTGTCGAGCCCCGACAGATCGTCGGCGCCCTCGCGAACGAGGGCGGCCTCGGCCGCGACGACTTCGGCGCGATCACGATCCGTCCGGACTTCTCCATCGTCGAGCTCCCGTCCACCCTGGACTCCTCAGTGCTGGACCGCCTGCGCGACACTCGCATCTCGGGCCGGCTCATCGAGATCCAGCGCGATTCGGGCCGCCCGAACCGGGGCCCGCGCCGTGACGACCGTGGCCGGGACGACCGTGCCTACGGCGACCGTCCACGCCGTTCATACGAGAGCGGTTCCGGGGACCGTGGCTATGGGGACCGTGCGCGCCGCGACGACGCCCCGCAGGATGGCGGCCGCACGGACGACCGGCCGCCGCGCAAGCCGCGCCACAAGGACTGAGTCCCACTCGTATGCCCGGCGCTCGCGCCGGGCATACGGCTTTCTGCCGTGCGCACGGAGACGCGCCGCGTGCGCGAGTGCACGGTCTGTTGCCGACTGCACGAGAAGTCGACGCGTAGAACTCGTGCATTCGACGCGATCCCGTGCACTCGACGAAATCCGGTGTGAGCGGCACGAGCGCGGGCACTCAGCAGGATCCACCGGACTCGTCGTCAGGCCGCGACCACTGGCTTGGTGCGCACCGGGCCCAGCCAGGTCGCGACGAGGACAGCAGTGACGGATCCGGCCGCCATGATGGCCGCCAGCACGATGATCTGGAACCGACCGGCCTCGAGGGGCGAGAGACCGCCGAAGATCGCGCCGACGAATGCGCCCGGGAGCACGACGAGACCGGTCGTCTTGGTCTGATCGACCGAGGGGATCAGGGCCTCGCGCACGGCGCCGCGCGCGAGGTCCAGCGTCGAGCGCCGCGGCGTGGCTCCCAGAGCGAGCCACCCCTCGACCTCTTCCCAGTGGTCGAGGACCGTCCTCCGGAACAACCTGCCCGTGAGCGTGGCGATGTTCATCGTGTTCCCGATGATGATCGCGCCGATCGCCAGCGCGTACCGAGGGGTGGGGGCCAGCGCGCCGGATCCGAAGACCGCTGCCGCTGCCACGGCGATGCCCGCCGCGATCGAGGTCGACATCACGAGCGCCCCGTGCCCGCTCCACCCGATTCGGTGCGTCGCAACGGAGACCGCCACGCCGAACATCACAAGGAGCGCGACCGCGATCAGCGCGGGCTGCGTGATGATACCGCCGAGGATCAGGCTGATGATCGCCAGCTGCACGACACCGCGTGCGATCGCCGCGGCGGGCGCCCACGATCCTCGCACCCGGAACAGCAGGAGGGCGGCGGTCGCCACGGCGACGAGGATGCCGACGCCGATCAGGGTCGGGATCAGATCGACGGAAGCGCTCACGACCGCGAGCCTATCCCCCGCCGCATACGACGGACGTGGGGCATCAGAAGGGCGGTGGGTCGTTCGTTCGGAAACCGGTCGGGGTGATGACCTGGACGGTGTGGTTCTCGCGGGTGCGGTAGGTCATTCGGGTGCGATGTCGTCGGACGTGGTCGGCGGGGCACAACGGTCGCAGGTTGCTCGTGTTGGTGGGGCCGCCTCGGGTCCACGGGTGGTCGTGGTCGAGGTCGGCGTCGAGGGCGAGGCGGTCGCAGCCGTCCCTCGCGCAGGTGCCGTGCTGCAGGACCAGCCAGTCACGTTGCGCCTTGGTGGGTCGGTAGGTGCGCCGATCCAAGTCGAGCACGATGCCGCGGACGGGGTCGGTGATCACGCGCCGGAATCCGGACGCGGCCAGGAACGCCTGCCGTGCGGTGGCCGGGTCGATCGGACCGTGCCCGACCAGCTGCGCCTCCGTGCCCGAGGCGACCGGATTGCCCGCCGGACTCAGCGAAGAGGCAGCGCTCACCGTGGTGGTGGCGACACCGAATGCGGATCCGGGCATCGCACCGGTGACGAGTCCGATGGGGACGGTCACGAACACCGTCGTCTTCACCGCCTTGTCGGTGCCGACACCCAGCAGCCAATCGCACAGCAAGTCCGCGCGAACCTGATCCCTCGTGCGGCCCCCACGGCGGTCCTTCTGGAGGTGTTTCGCGGTCGAGGTGAGGCGTCG